>JACOWN010000001.1 GCA_016176785.1 Parcubacteria group bacterium
CGCGATATTTTTTTCCCGAGGTGCGCAACCAGGTCTCGCGCGTCGCCGATCTCGTCAAGCAGCGCCGCATCGGGGTATTTGGTGAAATACCACCAATGAGACAATGCGGCCGACGCTACCACGAGGAACGCGCTTGCGGTTTGGAAAGTGAAATCAAGGACGGTGTCAAGCGACCCCTTATGCGCCTGAGCGCGGGTCATGAAGAACTCCGGCTGCATGTACACATCCCACCCGAACTCAGCGAGTTCCCAAAGCACGGCAAGCAATGCATTATACGAAGTGATGTTCAAGATGCGCCGCCCGGCCCCTTCAATGAAATACACGCCGCGGCGAAGCATGGTGGCGCGGCCAAGCCGAAGCATCATGGTGGCAAGCACGCCGCCGGCGATGGCATGTCCCAGCGCGTCAAACCACCAGCCATTATCGTACAGTTCAAGTGTGGTCCAGCTGCGAAACCCCCAGATGTATATGAAACCGGCCCAGAACAGCATCCATCCGAACGCTTCTATCCACAGTCGCTTGTGCATGTGAGGCGCACGCTCCGAAGTTCACGCGCGTTTCTCTCCCCATCACTTTACAGGAACTCGCACGCGCGGCAAGTGGCGCGCGTGAATTGACTTTATTTGAAAAATGTTCTCGAACGGTTTTCTTTGTTTTCCACAGCATTTATTTGGTGTATATTGAAAAATTATTCCCGTTGAGGGATAATAAAAGGTATCGTTACTAGTAACTTTTTAAGTGCGCATATGCAAAACACAAAAGGCATGAGCACGACATCGGTGGCGGTGGTCGTCGCGATCATCGTCGTCGTTGTGGGCGTCTGGTACTACATGACGCAGTGGAACGCCCCGGCAGCCGATCAGGGTGCGAATGTCGCGGATGTCGTGGCCGACACGGCGGTTGCGGGAGATGCCGCAGCGCCTGCCGCGGTTCCCGCGCCGGCTCAATAGTCCTTTTCATCTCACCGGTGAAATGTACCGGAAAGAGCGCCTCGAGGCGCTCTTTCTGTGCATAACCGAAAGTGTTCTTCGCATTCATGCGCGGTATACTTGTTTTATGTTTACGAGATTATACTCTAGCGTTGCGTTATTACATCCATGAAGCAAGGTTATGTATTTACCGCCGTCGTGGTCGCGCTCGTGGCCGTGTTCGGCGGCATGTGGTTTGCGGCGGGTATTCCTTTGTTTGAACCGCCCGCGGTCATTTCAGACCGTGCGCTCGGTTTAGACGCCGCCGCAGTCGGGTTCTCGGTTCCAACGGCGTTTCGTTCGGTAACCGATGCGGACGGCATTCCGTATCTGACGGACACGCGCGGCATTGCGCTTTATACGACAACGCTCGCAAAGTGCACGGGCGACTGTCTGCGTATCTGGCCGCCGTATTATGCCGACGTTTCGGTCTCCGACGGCGATCGGGTGGGGACCGTTCGGCGCACCGACACGGGCCAGCTGCAATATACGTGGAACGGGCAGTTGCTTTACTATTTCAACGAAGACAAAGCGATAGGCGATACGAAAGGCGACCGCGTGAACAACGCGTGGTTCCTTGCGCGTCCTTAACGGCGCGAGACGGCGGTCGGTATTTTTGCGTAACACACCCGCCGTAGCGGCGGGTGTGTTCGAGATATGCGTTGCCAACCTCGTGTCGGTTCGCTATGCTGTCGTACAGAATGTTCAGATTGTCGTACGGAGGCAGTCGTGGCCCTCTCGACACCGTCCGCTGTTCTCATGTGCGCGCCCGACCACTTCGCGGTTTTTCCGCCGTTTTCAACCGTATGGGAACGGGAAGCGTGGGAACGGGCGGGAAGGCAAGACCCCATTGATTACGAGCGCGCTCGTCATCAGTGGAACGGTTTTCGCCTCACGCTTATGCGGCTTGGGGTCCGGAGCGCCGTGCTTCACGGGAAGCAGACGCCCCGTTCTCCCGACCAGACATTTGTGCGGGACAGCGGCATCGTGTGCGGTTCTCGTTTTATTCCCGCGCGCTTCAAGTACGAACGAAGGCGGGGCGAAATATGCGACGCCGTTTCTTTTTTTCTTGACCGCGGCTTGAGCGTCTTGCCGATCCCCGCGCTTGATGGGGACTTAAACCCGGTCTATTTTGAAGGCGGTGACGCGCGATGGGGAAATGCGGCGCTTTTTCTCGGTTACGGAATGCGCTCAAACAAAAAGGGAGTTGAAAGAGTTGCCGCCGCAGTCCGCCAGGGCGGTTTTACGGGGGATATTCTTTTGCTTGAGCTTGTTGCCGAAGAGTTCTATCACCTTGACACCTGTCTCGTCGCGATCGGCGACACGGTGCTTTATTACCCGCCCGCCCTTACGAGCGAATCCGCCGATGAGCTGAGAAGGCATTGTCGGGCGCGGAACAACGCGGCGGTCGCCGTTGACGATGAGGATGCACTGAGATTTTTCTGCTGTTCTGTCCCCGTTCTTCGTTCTTGCTCGTGGTCGCTTATCGTCCCGCAGGAGGTCGCGAGCCAGCCGCTCTGCGCTCCGCAGCTTAAGCGGTTTTTGGAGCGGCGCGGCATTACGCTGGTCGGCGTTTTGCTTGATGAGTTCAAGAAAAGCGGCGCCGGCGCCGACTGCCTCATCCTGCCGATCCCGTGTACGCGGTGAAATGTAAAAAAGCTACTCGGGAGAGTAGCTCTTTTGTATTTTTAGGAGCGAGGTCACGAAGAGGGAACGGCGTGACGCGCCGCGAGCCGGACGAGAGCGCGCTCAAACATCTGGACCCCCGTTTCGAGCTCGTCGTGGCTTATGACGAGCGGCGGGGCAAGGCGGATCGTCTTATTATTCTCGCCCGTTTCTTTTGCCCAGATGCCTTCCTCAATGAGCGCGTAGGAAAGCTCGTGCCCGTCAAAGACGGTGTCAACACCGACAAAAAGCCCTTTGCCGCGGATATCCGGAATGAGATTCTGATGCCGCATTCGCATGCCATGGAGAAGCCTGCGGAGGTATTCGCCTTTTTCCCGCGCGCTCGCTGAAAGATTTTTGTCGGAGAGCGCGCGAATGGCGTGGAGGATCGCGGCGCATTGCGGGGCGGTCATGCACCACGTTGCGCCGTCAGCGCCCTCCTGGGCGCGCTCGGCAATGTGTTTCTGCGCGACAAGAAACGAAACGGGATGCATGCCGCCGCCGGCCGCTTTGCCGCCGCAGAGGATGTCGGGTTTGATGAGGGCCTCTTCGCAGACGAAGTCGGCGCCCGTGCGCCCGAAACCCGTTTGGATCTCGTCAACGATGAGCGGGACGTCGTGGTCGCGCGTTACTTCGCGTGCGCGGGGGAGGTATTCCTCGGGAGGAACATAAACGCCGCCTTCACCCTGGACCGGCTCAAGGACGACGGCCGCGATATCGTCACAATATGTGTGCACAAAAGCAACAAGCTCCTCCGTATCGCCGTATACCACATGATGAATGTTGTGGAGCAACGGTCCGATGCGCGATGACGGACTTGAGGAAAGCGAGCGAGCGGTGCGCGTGCGGCCATGGAAGTTGCGCTTCGGCGCAACGAGTATGGCGTCGCGAGAATCTTTGCCGGTGCGGTGTTCAAAATAGAGATACGCAAGATGGCACGCCGATTCTATGATTTCCGCGCCGCCCGATTTCATGGACGCGCGGTCGCCGTCTGCCGTGAATCCCGTCACGCTCCTGATCGCGTCCGCCGCGGCCGCTTGGAAGACGGTGCTCATGGAGAAAGGGAGCGCCGGCACGCGGCACAGAGAAGCGTAGGCCTCGCCGAATAAAAGCCCGAAATTATGCACCGAATACATGGTCTGAAAATCAAGAACCAAACGGCCGACATCAATTCCATCTTCGGTTCTGGCAACAAGGAGCGTGCAATCGTCAACGGCGTCGACCGCAACCCAGTCCTCGAGCGTTGGATAATTACCGACAACGTTCCGCCGGATTGATTCTTTTATCTCAGATGCCGTCATTCTGCCGTAATCAAGCCCGTTTACGCATATTTCTCCTTTTGAAATGCAACCGGTGATGGCGGTCCTCATAACTGTATCCTCACGCCTTTGTCAATCTTACCGTAGCGTAGCAAAGCGCCCGACCGACTTCAATCCCGTGGTCGCCTTGTCAACTTTTTCTGTTGATAACCTGTGGAAAAACCCAAAAAGGACCGTCCTTTTTTGAAAAACAGCAATAAAAAGAGGCGAAAGTGATTTTTTCCGCCTCCCTTAATTTTATTTATGCGCGTGTTTCTTCCGCCGCGCTCGCCGTTCCTGGATCGCCGTTTCCGCTTCCTTGACCCGTTCCGCGATCACCTCACGCGCCATTTGGTCGGCAACGATGTGCGGAGAAACGCGCTCACTTGCCGAGCGGACAAGAATGGCGTGGAGCGTGTCGGCGATCCGCGTCGTGTGGTCGAACGCCCTGTCTTGATTGGCGCCGCCGCGCGTCCATTCGTAGGAAACCTGAATGAGCCCGCCCGCGGTCATACGGCGTATCAAGCTGGTTATTCGCAGAACCCGCAACGATGCGGCATCTGAGAAGCGAAATCGTCGTCTCGTTCAGGACAGCGCCGCCCGCGCAAGGAACAAAAAAATCAGCTTCTTGACCGTAAATATCCCACGGATCGCGGAGCACTTCAAGACGTACCGGATTGATGGCGGTCAACTCCCCGAGGATGCATTCGGCACTTTCGCGTTCCGCCGAGTTTTCGCTCCGAAACTTGATCTCGCTTCCGATGACATACGCGCCGGCGCGCAGAAGCCGCTCGGTTACACGGCGTCCCACGCCGCCGCACATCCCCTGCACCGCAGCGCGCTTCCCCGCAAGCGAGCTGCTGCCGAAAACATGGCGTGCGGACGTCGTAATGGCGTTAAAAACGCCCCACGCCGTCATGGGCGACGGGTCTCCGCTGCCGCCGACCGATGCGCCGCACACCCACCGCGTTTCGCGCCGCATGATATTTATCTGCTCAACGTGCACGTTCATGTCTTCTGCAGTGATGAACCTCCCGTTCAAACTGTCCACCACTTCTGCGTAGGAAAGCCAAAACTGCGGTTTTTCGGCATCGGGGTCGGCGATGATGACGGCCTTCGCGCCGCCAAAAGGAACCCCCGCGAGTGCCGCTTTGTATGTCATGCCCTTTGACAAACGCAGCGCGTCACGCTCCGCTTCATCATCGTCCCTGTACGCCCATACGCGAGTGCCGCCGAGCGATGTACGGCGTCCGAGGAAGCGGTTGAAGAATCGCGTGTGGATCGCAATAATGCCGCGCAGCCGAGTTCCGGGAGGATTAAACCAGACAAGTTTTTCATGTCCGTCGTATTCTGGGTGGTCGAAGACGGCCATTGTCGCCTCCGTTTTTCAGGTTCTCCTTCAAATGTATGCCGCGTATCACAGAGCGTCAAGGAGGCCAAAAAGAAATAGCAGAAAAGCAATTGACAACAGTTACCCGATACGGTATTATGTAAATGCTCCTCACAGGAGCCGAGCGTTAGCTCGGAAAAAAATCTTAGGGCGGGGCAAAAACCTCGCCTGCCTTTTTAGATGCATGACGGGCATCACCTTTGTCACTGCGTCTGAAGGCCGTCTGACTATGGCATTTTCTTTTACCATCGCGCGAAAGCACAACAACGGCATGGGACGAGCGGGCGTCCTTCTAACCCCTCACGGTGTGATCGAGACACCGGCATTTGTGCCTGTCGGCACGAAAGGCACGGTTAAGTCGCTTTCTCCGGAAGACGTGCGTGCGGCGGGAGCGGACGTCGTTCTCGCGAATACGTATCATCTCTACATAGAGCCGGGGCATGAGGTGATCAAAAAAGCCGGCGGCCTCCACCGCTTTATGAATTGGAACGGACCGCTTATGACCGATTCGGGCGGCTACCAGGTCTTCTCACTCGGCGCCGGCATTGAAGACGGCATCTCACCCTCCGGAACATACAAAAAACGAAAAGATGACGATGCATCCGGCCGGCACGCGCGGCTCGCTTCGGTGGATGAAGACGGCGTAACATTTCGCTCTCATCTCAACGGAACCGAACACCGCTTCACGCCGGAGCGTTCAATTGAGATCCAGCATGGCATCGGAGCCGATATGATATTTGCGTTCGACGAATGCACCGCGGAAAACGCAACACCCGAATATCAGAAAGAAGCGACCGAGCGCACCCATCGCTGGGCGAAGCGGTGTTTGGAGTATCATGCCGCGCACGGCTCCCTCGACACCCAGATGCTCTTTGGGATTGTCCAAGGCGGGAAGTCGCGCGCGTTGCGCGAGGAAAGCGCGCATACTATCTCCTCGCTTGGTTTCCCCGCTTTCGGCGTCGGCAGTTCTTCGATCGGCGCCGATCTGGAAAAAAATCTCTTGTGGTCGGTGCCGTTTCTGCCGGAGGAAAAACCGCGTCACATCCTCGGCGTCGGCGAACCAAAAGATCTTTTTACCGCCGTTGAGCGCGGCGGGGATCTTTTTGACTGCGTTGCCCCGACGCGGATGGCGCGCAACGGGACCCTTCACACGACCCGCGGGAAAATCTCCGTCATTAACGCGCGGTTCCGCGAGGATTTTTCGCCGATTGACGCGGATTGCGGTTGTTCTACCTGCGCGCATTACACCAAGGCGTATCTTAGCCATCTGCTGCGGAGCGGTGAAATGTTCGGCGCGACCCTTGCGTCAATTCACAACGTCTTTTTTATCACGCACCTTGTGCGCGCGATGCGGCAGTCGCTTATGAACGGCGATTTTGAAACATTTAAAAAAGCGTTTCTTTCCGCTTACTATGGAACAGTTTAAGCTTCACGCTCCATACGTACCGGCAGGCGACCAGCCGAAGGCGATCCGGGCACTTGAGAACGGCATTCGACGCGGCCTGCGCCATCAGACGCTTTTGGGCGTGACCGGCTCCGGCAAAACATTCACCATGGCGAATGTGATCGCGCGCATCGGGAAACCAACACTCGTCATTGCGCACAACAAGACGCTTGCGGCGCAACTTGCACAGGAATATCGCGACTTTTTCCCCGAGAACGCCGTGCACTATTTTGTGTCATATTACGATTACTACCAACCGGAGGCATACGTGCCGATGACCGACACGTATATAGAAAAGGAGGCGCAGATCAACGAAGAGATAGACCGCCTGCGCCATGCCGCGACGCAGTCGCTCCTCACGCGCCGCGATGTTATTGTGGTGGCGTCCGTCTCGTGCATTTACGGTCTCGGCAGCCCCGAAGAATATGAGCGCGTTAATTTGAAAATAGCGATTGGCGAGCGGATGAGCCGGGAAGAGCTGACGCGCCAGATGGTGCGCATTTTCTTTGAGCGGACGACGAGCGACCTCCGGCCCGGTCTTTTTCGTGCGATTGGCGGCGCAGTCGAGGTGATGCCGACGAACGAACGTGATTATTTCCGCATTGAAACAAAGAGCGGCGCCATTGCGCGCATTCAAAAGATAAACGGCATAACGCGGGAAATCATCGGCGAACACGACGCGATTTTTCTTTTTCCCGCGAAGCATTTCGTCACATCCAAAGAACAGCTCGCCGTTGCGCTCAAAAATATCCGGTCGGAATTGCGCGAACAGCTTAGAAAGTTTGAAAAAGAAGGAAAGGTGCTTGAAGCGGAGCGCATTCGCCGACGGACCATGAATGACCTCACCATGCTTCGCGAGGTCGGGTACGTGAATGGCATTGAAAACTATTCGCGGCATCTTTCCGGCAGAAAGCCCGGCGAGCCGCCGGAAACGTTGCTTTCCTATTTTCACCGTTCGGCGGGTTCGACAGGCTCACCGCAGGCGGGTTCAGGGCAAGGGGACTTTTTGACGGTTATAGACGAATCGCATGTGACCATTCCGCAAATTGCCGGCATGTGGGCGGGTGACAAGTCGCGCAAAAAAACGCTTGTGGAGCATGGCTTCCGCTTGCCATCGGCGATCGACAACCGCCCGCTCTCTTTTGACGAGTTTAATGCGCGCATCGGCCAGGTTGTTTACACGTCAGCAACACCGGCGGAATATGAGCGCGAAGAAAGCAAGCAGACCGTTGAGCAGATCATTCGCCCGACGGGGTTGGTTGATCCCGCGCTGGTTGTACGGCCGGTCACCGGATCAGGCGCTTATCGGGGACAGGTCCCTGACTTTTTGGACGAGGCGGAAAAAGCGATCAAAAAAGGGGGTCGCGTTATGGTAACGACGCTCTCTAAAAAGATGGCGGAGGACCTCGCCGCGTTCCTGAAGGAGCGCGGCGTCAAATCCGAATATCTGCACTCTGATATCAAAACCATTGACCGCGTAACTATTTTAAGCGATTTTCGACGCGGCGTGTTCGACTGCCTCGTCGGCGTGAATCTTTTGCGGGAAGGGCTGGACCTGCCTGAAGTCACGCTCATCGGTATTTTAGATGCGGACAAGGAGGGTTTTCTGCGTTCGGAGACGTCGCTTATTCAGATCATCGGGCGCGCGGCGAGGAATGTTTCGGGACGCGTGATACTCTATGCCGACACGGTAACCGCTTCAATGAAGCGGGCGATCGATGAGACCGAACGTCGCCGCGCGCTCCAGATCGCATACAATAAAAAACACGGCATAACGCCAACGACTATCGTTAAAAACATTCACGACATTACCGAACAAATTGAGAGCGAACATCGAAAAGCGGTCAAGACGCTGCTTTCCGTTGACGCCGGCCTTTACAAAAAGAACCCCACGAAACTCATGAAGGAAAAACAGCGACAAATGTCCGAGGCGATCAAAGTGTTGGACTTTGAAACGGCCGCGATATTGCGCGATGAAATAAAAGAGCTCAAGGAATCGTTTGACACAGTATCCTAAATACGATAATTTCTGCACAGAATACGAGGGAGAGTTTCATGATATATGACGGCCCCGTCTCTACCGTCGGCACGAAACGGAAATGTCCCGTATGCAACAGCGTGCTCATCTTGCAAACAAAAACGATCCGAATTGGCGTCCGCAGGATTCGTACGAAAACGCGCGGTACCAAAAAATTTCCCGTGTACGGCCCCGGCAAAGCGGCGGGATTTTGCTTCACACTTGTCTGCACGAATACGGCGTGTGATTACAGCGAGGTCGTTTCCGATAGAGTGTAATCATCGCCGGAAGAAGATTCAAACAAGAGCGATAATCCCGCTCTTTTTTTATCATCCCCCTCGCCCAAACAACACACTAACAAACTGCAGTTTGTTAGTGTGTGTGCTAGGATAAGTGATATGAAAAAGAATACAAAGGACATAAAAACAAAGACCGCAAAACAAATGGAGCGGCATTTAAAGGGGATGGCGAATCACTATCGCATTGGTATTTTATTTTTCTTGTCCGAGCGCAGCGCCATGACCCTTGGGGACATTGTTGAAGCGATGAACGCGAACGAGAAAACGATAGGACAGCATACTCGGCGCCTCGAACAAGCGGGGCTCGTCAATAAAAAATATCGAGGCAGGTTTGTGGAACATACCCTGTCTCCATATGGGAAAATGTTCGTTCGTTTTCTCAGATCATTCCAAAAATCTTTTTGTGAGTAGTTGAGCAATTTCCCCCCACAACACACTAACAAACTGCAGTTTGTTAGTGTGTTGTGGGGTTTGTTACGGTGGGCGCGGACGGCGGGGGGTTGCTTTTGGCGGAAGCTTCTGGCATCATAAGGATACCGTAAAAAATCGCACACCTCCCTATGGGCAAACCGAGGGGAGTTTTCTCGTAGTATGGCCAAAGAAGAGAACGAAGAAAAAATCATCATCAAAGGCGCGCGCACCCATAACTTGAAGAACATAGACGTTGAGATGCCGCGCAACAAAATGGTCGTCTTTACAGGCCTGTCGGGTTCCGGCAAGTCGTCGCTTGCGTTTGACACCATTTTTGCCGAGGGCCAGCGGCGCTACGTTGAGTCGCTCTCTTCGTACGCGCGGCAGTTTCTCCGAAAAATGCAGAAGCCGGACGTGGATGAGATACAGGGGCTTTCTCCGGCGATTTCCGTTGACCAAAAGTCGGCGTCTTCAAACCCGCGCTCAACGGTCGCGACCATCACCGAAATATACGACTATCTTCGCGTCTTGTATGCGCGCATCGGCACGCCGCGCTGCCTTCTCTGCGACCGGCCGATCAAAAAACTTTCAAACGAGGAAATAAAAAATCTCATCGTTCGGGACATCGCCGCGCTCAAACTGCAAAAGCTCGGCGCGCAGGTGCTTGGCGTGCAATACGACAACCTTGTCGTGCGCATCTATGCGCCGCTTATTGTCGGCAGGAAGGGCGAGTACTACCAGCTGCTCTACGATCTTCTGGAAAAAGGGTACAGCCGCGTCAGAATCGACGGCGCGTTGAAAAAACTCCGCGAGCGCATAGAAATTTCAAAGACGCGCAAGCACGACATTGACGTGCTTGTGGACGAGCTCTATCTTTCTGAGTTCCGCGACGACGCCGCGTCGGCGGAAATGCGGCTTGCCGAAGCGATCGAGCGCGCGCTTACGGAGTCGGACGGTCTGGTCCGCGTTGAGATCCCGAAACGCGAAGCCCCCGACGAGACGGAGACGCGCCTCGTGTCCGCGAAGTTCATGTGCCCGCATGACGGCTTCTCATATCCCGAGGTTGAACCGCGGCTCTTTTCGTTCAATTCACCGTACGGCGCATGCGAAGAGTGCAACGGTCTCGGCACGAAGCATTTTTTCGGCGACGAGCCGTGTCCTCTCTGCGAAGGGACGCGCCTGCGCAAAGAAGCGCGCCATGTGTATCTCGGAGGCGCCGACGGCAGTCGCGGCACGAACATCGTTGAACTCACGCGCATGACGGTTGAGGACGCATCCCGTTTCTTCAAAACCATCTCGCTTTCAGCGACGGAACGCGAGGTCTCAAGCATGGTGATACGGGAAATCGCCGACCGTTTGAGTTTTATGGAAAACGTCGGCATTGAATATCTGACCCTTGACCGGCGCGCGCATACGCTCTCCGGCGGCGAGGCGCAGCGTATCCGGCTGGCGTCCCAGCTCGGCTCTCGGCTTGTGGGAGCGCTCTATGTGTTGGACGAGCCGACCATCGGTCTCCATCCCGCCGATAACAAGCACCTCATCGCAACGCTTCACGATTTGCGCAACCTTGGCAACACCATCATTGTCGTTGAACACGACGAGGACACGGTTCTTTCCTCGGATTATATCGTTGACATCGGTCCCGGCGCGGGCATCCACGGCGGCAAAGTTATCGTCTCTGCACCGCTTGAGGAAGCGCTTATGCACCCCAAAAAATACAGATCGCTTACGCTTGAGTACCTCCGCGGCGATAAAAACATTCCACTGCCGAAAACGCGCCGCACGGCGAACAAGGGGATGCTTCAGATCCGCGGCGGCGCCGTATTTAACATACAGAACCTCCATGTTGATGTGCCGCTCCAGAGGCTCGTCGCCGTTACCGGCATGTCCGGCTCGGGTAAGTCGTCGCTTTTGTACGAGATACTCCATAAAAACTTGCGCGCGCGATTTGACCGCCGGTATCGCTCGAACGAAACGTTCAACTGCGCGTCGTTTGCCGGAACGGAGTATCTTTCGCGCGCGATCATGATCGACCAGTCGCCGATCGGTCGCACGCCGCGCTCAAATCCGGCAACGTACACGGGCGCTTTCACGCATATCCGCGACTTGTTTGCGGAGACGGAAGAAGCGCGCGTGCGCGGCTGGAAAGCGGGACGATTTTCGTTCAATGTGCCTGCGGCGGGCGGGAAGGGCGGCCGGTGCGAGACATGCCAGGGGAACGGCGTCATCGCGGTTGAGATGCATTTTTTGCCGACCGTCTACGTGACATGCGACATTTGCGGCGGAAAGCGCTTTCAGAAAGAAACGCTTCGCGTGCGTTACAAAGGAAAAAATATCCATGATGTGCTCAGTATGACGGTTGAAGAGGGGCTTCGTTTTTTTGAGGACGTACCCGCCGTTCACGACCGCTTAAAGACGCTTGATGACGTCGGCTTGGGTTATGTGGAGCTTGGGCAGCCGGCGACGACGCTTTCCGGCGGCGAGTCGCAGCGGGTAAAAATTTCTTCCGAACTCTATCGGCCGTTTTCTCAAAAAACAATATATCTTTTGGATGAGCCGACTGTTGGCCTCCATTACGAGGATGTGCGGAAGTTGATCGACATTCTGCAGGAGTTGGTGCATCGCGGCAACACGGTCGTCGTGATCGAGCACAATATGGACATCATCAAAAATGCGGACTATGTCATTGATATGGGTCCCGAAGGGGGCGTTAAGGGCGGGCGTATCGTTGCGAAGGGGACGCCGGAAGAAGTTGCGAGGTCAAAAAACTCGCACACCGCTCCCTATCTCGCCAAAGCGCTCAAGAAAATCTCATGAAATCCGAGTCCTTGCGTTTGAGCTCAATACCGGCAAAGCCGGGCGTCTATTTTTTCCTCGGCTCGCCGAAGCGGAGCGGAAACAGCCGGGGGAGACGCGGGCGCATTTTATACATTGGCAAGGCGGGCTCTCTGCGCGACCGCGTGCGAAGCTACTTCAGCAAGGATATTCATGAGGCGCGCGGAGCGGGGATTGCGCAGATGGTTAAAGAGGCGCGCGACGTGAAGTGGGAAATAACCGATTCTGTTTTGGAGGCGCTCATTTTGGAGGCGAAACTGATCAAGAAACACGAACCAAAATACAACGTCCGTGAGCGCGACGATAAGAGCTTCAATTACGTCGTCATTACCGACGAGGATTTTCCCCGCATTGTAACCGTTCGCGAACAGGAACTCGTCAAGTTGAAAGCCGAAAACCGTCCGTCTGTGCGCAGCGCGCGGATAGGCGGGATAAAAGCCGCGTACGGCCCTTTTCCGCACGGCGGGCAGCTGCGCGCCGCTCTCTCCGTTGTCCGCAAGATCTTCCCCTTCCGCGACACATGCGCCGTTTACTCTCCATCAGAGAAACAAAAAGCACTACACAAACAACATCCTAACAAACTGCAGTTTGTTAGGATGTCATCGGAGGAGGGGGGAACGCCGTGTTTTAATCGGCAGATCGGACTGTGCCCCGGGGTTTGCACCGGCGAGATTTCCAAAAAAGAGTACGCGGCGCGCATTCGGAACATCCGCCTTTTGTTTGAGGGAAAGAAGAAGCGGCTGCTTTCCGATCTGGAACGCGGCATGAAAACCGCGGCAAAACGGGAGGATTTTGAACGCGCGGCAGAGATCCGCAACGCCATGTTTTCCCTTACGCACATCCGTGACATAGCGGTTTTGAAACACGACAGAGCTGTGGATAAACCACCCAAAGGACCGTCCTTTGACAGAGTTATCCACAGAATCGAGGCGTACGACGTTGCTCATACGAGCGGCACGGACACCGTGGGGGTCATGGTTGTCGTAGACGGAGGGGAAACGAAGAAATCAGATTACAGAAAGTTTACGGTCAAAACGGCGCCGCGCGGCAGCGACACGGGAGCTCTTAAAGAAGTTTTGGAGCGCCGGCTCGAACACCGCGAGTGGCCTCTGCCGCGCCTCGTCGTCGTTGACGGAGGGAGGGCGCAGACAAACGCCGCGGAAAAAGTTCTCGCGCGCTACGGCATCGTTATTCCGGTTTTTGGCGTGGTTAAAGACGAACGGCACCGGCCGAAAAAAATAATCGGCGGCCGTTTTCTTGCCGGAGAGGAAGAAAAAGCCGTCATGCTTGCGAACGCGGAAGCGCACCGGTTTGCTCTGCGCTTCCATCGTGCGAAGCGCGGTCAATTACCGCATTGACATCCCCCCGTTCCTTTTATATAACTTGAAAAGAGTTTTGCGGGGAGAAGCGCGGTGGCAAAAGAAAAAACGCTCGTTTCAGATCTCAAAAAAGGCGATCTCTTGGTGCTGTTTTACGATGAGCACCCGATCAGTATCATACGTGTCGTACGCGTGGTAAACATGCTCAAATCGGCGGCGGCAAACCGCATCTCGGTACTCACCGAAAGAGGCACTGACACCGAAAAGTATCCCGGCATCCTGTACTGGCATGCCGAAGGTTCCAACACGCCCATTTCCGCCATGGTTTTTGGCGGAGAGAGCGGCGAAGCGTCCCGCCATGAACGGTCGGGCAAAAGGCATGTTGAACCGGCGACGCCGGCGGTGCTCGGGCGCTGCATTGAACTCATCATGACGGAATCCGAGAAACAGGTTGCCTACTTCAGCCGTTTGCGCGCCGAAGCGGAAGCGGGAAGGTAGCAATCCATGAGTGAGATTCACTCCGCTACGAACGGCATCATCGTAGCCCGCTGCGGCGTTACCTCACTGGAGGCGCAAAAATTCGCTCCACGGTTCCTTGTGCATTGGGGCGGCCGTCTCGTTGATTTTGGAGATGGTGTCGAGGGGAAGAAGGGCGCTGAACTTTTTTCTCGAGCCGCGCGCGGTGAGGTGCGCTACGCGTCATCTCGTGAAGGAGGGGGGTGGGCGGAAAATTGGGGACCGGGGGATTGGATCCCGTTTTATCTGATAAGCAAAGCATGGCACGGCACTGTCTGGAGCAAACACGACTGGTGTGACGCGGTGGGTGCGAACCTTGTCGCGGGATTCCCCACGAGCCTTGTGGAAGCGCTTCTCTGTTCTTTGCGGCCCGAGATGCCGTTCTTTGACGCCGACCGGGGAATTTCTTGCCACCCGCTGACGCTCCGCGACTGGATGCGCCGCGCCGGCGGGTTTCTCCCTGGCGCGTGAAGAACGCGACGATAAAAAAATCCCGACACTCACCGTGTCGGGTTTTCTATGGGCGCTTACTCGTCAAACGGCACGAGGCGGAAGCGCGATTCAAAGTGGCGAAGCGGCGCCCCGCGGCCGCTTACCGGCACGGCGCGCGGCAAGTGATGCCGTATGTTGTAAAGACCGGCGATGCAGTCGGCGGCGTACACGAAGTCCTCGCGCTCGTAGGTGATGCGCGGGATGGCAAGGCGCACGAAATTGAACGGCGGGAACGTCTCTTCCCCCGCCTCCGCGTCGTATTTCCCGAACGCGTAGGCGCCCAGCTCGCACGCGCGGATGCCTTTCAAGAGCAAAAGACCCGTGAGCGCAACGCCGCCGAAATCCTCGCGGCAAAGGCGCGTCCCCTCAAAAAACCTGTCAACATCAATATAAACGGCATGGCCGCCGACCGAATCAACTATCGGAACGTCGCGCTCCCGCAAAAGGCGCGCGAAGTGCGCCGTCAGCGCAACGCGGTGCGCGAGGTATTCTTTCGTCGTCGTAACGCTCAATCCGGTTGCTATCGCGAAATGACTTGCGCCGGTCATCCCGCCTTGCGTCTGGTGGGCGATTTTTCCCGTTTGGTTCACGCGGAGCTCGTTCAGGAAGTTCGGATATCTTTTGACGAGCGGCGACTTTTTCTTCACGACCAACGCTCCGCCGATGTCCGACAGCCCGTCCTTTTTGAACGAGATGGTAAACCCGTCACAGAGCGTCAGGGCACGGCGCACCGCATCGGGAACGGCGAGCTGCCGCATACCTGGCTCGTATTCCGTGACGAAAAAGGCGTTCTCGGCGAACCGGCATGCGTCAAGAAAGAACGAAGCGTCGTGTTCGCAACAGAGCGAGCGAACACGAAGCATGTTCTCAAACGACACGGGGGCGCCGCCGTAGGTGTTGTTGGTGATGGTGAGGAATACGGCCGGCACTTCGCGTTCGCGTTCAAAACACGCGCGGAGCGCATCAACATCCATGTCGCCGCGGAAGATGACGGGAGACGTCTGCGAGACGGGAAGGTCCAACGCGCGGAAGCGCACACATTTGCCTTCTACATTTGCGCGCGTCGTGTCGAAATGCCCGTTTGAGGGCACAACACAGGAATGGTCAAGCGTGTCTCGGAGTGTCGAGAAGAACAGCCACTCGGCTACGCGTCCCTGCGGCGTCAGGAAAAGCTCGTCTCCGGAAATGTCGCAGAGATATTTGTTGAGCGCGTCAAGGAGTACGAAGTAACTCGGCCGCGAGCCGTACGCCTTTGAACCCAAACCCTTGAGCATGCCGACGACCTGTTCAAGCGTGAACGCGCCGGTGCCGGAATCAGAGAGAAAATCGCCGTAGGTCGCCATTTCGGCGGGAAAGTGGAACACGTTCCAGCCGGCGCTCGCGGCAGCGCGGAGCCGTTCTTCGGGGTGGAACTTCGGATGGGGGATGACGACGGCGTTCGTATGCGGCCGCGGGGTTGATGCGACGGGAAAGTCCACCAATCGTTCAAGAGGGAGCGGCATTGTTTTACCTTTCAAGGGCCACAGCGTCTCCCGTGATGGTAGAGGAAAACGGACGCCGTTGTAAAGCCCTCGGTTCTGCCTGGCGGCGATGGTATACTTTTTACATGAGTCAAACGCGCGTCGGCGTCATTCGCGGCGGGTTATCAGACGAATACGAGGTCTCGCTCAAAACCGGTGCAGCCGTTTTGCGCAACATGCCGGAGAGGTGTCTTCCCGTTGATATTTTGATTGACCGCGCGGGCGTGTGGCATCTGCGCGGCCTTCCGCGCTCGCCCGGGCGCATTGCGGATGAAGTTGATGTGATTTTTAATGCGCTCCACGGCTATTACGGCGAAGACGGCGCGGTGCAGCGGATACTTGATAATCTTGGAATACCCTACACGGGTTCCGGCGCGCTTGCCTCCGAACTCGGCATGGGCAAGGCGCGCGCCAAGGAAGTTTTTCTGGCGCACGGCATCAAAACGCCGCGTTTCTCCGTGGTGCGCCGCGGTGACGACGTTTCCGTTGAGGCGAACCGGTTGTTTCGTTCTTTCGCGCAACCGTCCGTGGTGAAGCCCGATGACGGCGGGTCTTCGCTCGGCGTTCACATTGTGCGCGATTATCCTTCTCTTGCGCATGCGCTTGAAGAAACACTGAGGATGTCGCGCGCCGCGCTCGTTGAAGAATACATCACGGGGAGGGAAGCGACGTGCGGCGTTCTTGACCGTTTCCGCGGCGAGGCGCAGTACGCGCTTCCGCCGATAGAGATCATTCCGCCGCCCAGCTATGGTTTTTTTGACTACGATGCAAAATACACCGGCGTAACCCAGGAACTCTGCCCCTCGCCCTATTTCACCCCCGACGAGAAACGGGAGATCATGCGCTCGGCAATTGCGGCGCATCGCGCGCTCGGCCTTCGCCACTATTCTCGGTCTGATTTCATCGTGTCACCGCGAGGCATTTATATCCTTGAGGTCAATACGCTCCCGGGGCTTACCGAGGAGTCGCTTTTTCCCAAAGCATGTAAAGCCGTCGGATGCTCTTTCCCGCGCCTTATTGACCACCTGCTCACGCTTGCGATGAGCGAGAAATAGTGTATGATTTTCAAAGTGGCGCGGCGCCACTTTGTTTATAGATAAGGGGCCGTTAGCATAGTGGCAGTGCACCCGGTTTGCATCCGGGGGGCGCGAGTCCGATTCTCGCACGGTCCACATTTCATGATTTGACGGAAGATATTTCACATGTCACAATAGCGGCAGAGTGTTGCATGATTGCTTTTCCAGTTGAAAACAAACCGAAAAATGGAGGCGCCGGATGTTCGGACAGCTGACAGAGTTCATTCTGCCGAGTATAATTAGAGTTATGGTTCACAAACGCGAAAAACTCACCAAGAAGGAACGGGCGGCGCACGACGCATTCATGGCGAAGCTCGACATCAAGAAGCGCAAGACCGAGAAGCCGGTCATCGTGGCCTTTATCGGCCTTGTTGGTTCCGGCAAGAGTTCGGTGGCGCAAGAGCTCGCCAAGCACATCGGCGCGACGGTCATCGAGGGCGATGACATTCGCATCGAGCTTCGCAAGCAAAGCGAACGCTACGAGAAGTCGCGCGCCATCGCCGAGAACGCCGCGCTCGAAGTCGTGAAGCAGGGAGGTAACATCATTCTCGATTCCGACTTCGTGGACGAAAAGAAGCGCGCAAGCATTCGTGAGAAGGCGCGCAAAGCCGGCGTGCGCCTCGTCTTCGTTCGCACTCACTGCGACCTCGATGTCATGGTGGGCCGCGTCCTCACCGCAACTTACCACAATCGCGTTGACGATTTCTTCGGCGGCGCAAAGTCCAAGTGGCAAGGAAGCGAGCAATCGAAGGGCGCGGCGGTGAAGGTTCGTGAGATGTGGCGGCGCACGCCTCTCCACTATACGTGGGTCAATCGGGGCGGCGGGCAGTGGAAGCTCAAAAAGTTTCCGTTCGCCATCTTCGCCGAGATTGACACCACGGATTCCGATTCGTGGAAGCGCGAGGTGAAGAGATGCGCCAAGCAACTCCTCACGCGGTAAACCGCATTCAAGGGCGACCGAAGCGAAAGCCGAGGTCGCCATTTTTGTTTGCGCATACGGTTGGTGTCGCTATACTGCAGACAGACGTCTTCTAAGGGGGTCTCATGAAAAAAGGCGTTCGGCTCTCACGGGAGTGGTACTCCACGCTTACTCCGGTTGCGGGGGAAGGCCTCTTCGGCGGCGCATTGTGTTCCGAACATTACACACCCCTTGCGACCCGCTCTTTTAATCTGCGTTTCGTACTCGGCCCTAATTTACTGTTTGCCAACCGCGTCATCACGACGATTGAGATCGTATATTGTCCCGTGTGCCACGAAGGCGTCTCGCCGCTTTTTACCCCATCCGCCCTTGAACGCTGCATTTCTGACGGATTGCGGCAGGGACTTGTGTGCGCCGTTCAAGAAACCGCCTACTTTTATTTCGCGCCCTTATCGCACGTGGCGGCGCAAGAGGAGGGTTAGATGCCCCGCTCCTTACTGGATGCGGCGAAAAGGTACTTCGGATTTCCCGTTCGTGAGGCATTCTCGCGTACCTGTCCGCGCGCGATTTTCGTGCGCGGCGAGATCGTTGATGCGACAATCAGTGCGTTCTCGGAAACGTACGCAAGGCTCTGCGCGCACAGCGCCGTTGAGCCGATCATCGTTTTTATTGACAGTATCGGCGGCAAGGTGGGCGTTGCTTTCCTGATATGTCATATCATTGCCACTTCGCCGGCGCCGGTATATACGGTGGCGCTCGGAGAAGCTTCGTCAAGCGCATTTCTCGTGCTTCAATTCGGCCGTCTTCGCTTCGCCGAGCCGTCAACCGTTTGCGCGATACACCGAACAAGGACGTCCCTCTACGGGATGTCTTCTCTGGGAGCGGAAGAGTGTCTCGCGCTGTACGAAGAACTCCATGCATTAGACGGGAAGGTGGAACGAATGCTCACGTATCGCGGCCGTCCCGAAGAGGAAATAATCAACATGCTCCGCAGAGGCGCGACCATGTCGGCGTCCGACGCGCTCCGTCTCAATTTGATTGACGACATTATCGTTGCTCGTTCGCTCGAAGATGTCTATGAATATGTAAGAGCGGTACACTGCAAGTTCCAAACCGCCCGCGCATGAAAGGGCGGTTTTTTATTTTTAGAAATTTGTTCAACACCCGATGTTGAACATTGGGGTTGTAAAATTGTAAAAATATAGGGGCGGGTTGAAAAAAATAATATCCGTTGTATAGTGGTGCGTATGGTACATGACGCGTTTTTTTCAAGTCCTGCGGCGCAGCCGCTCTCATTTGACGACATGATAGAAGGCATTGTCGCCTTTATTGCGCGCGAACCCAATCGTCGGTACAAAGTCGTTGTCGGTTCCGATTCATCGGCGCGCGGAATGACCTCCGTCATCACTGCGGTTTTGGTGTGGCGCATAGGCAACGGCGGCACGTATTTTTTCCACAGAACGCGGCCGACCGTGTATCATACGCAGCGCGACCGCATCATCGCCGAGACGATGAACTCAATTATGCTCGCGCAAGAGATCAGGTCGCGCCTCGTTGACCGTCTCGGCAATAATTTTTTGTGGGACGGCAGCGAGATCCATGCCGATATCGGCGAGAACGGCGACACGAAAAAATTCATCAAAGAAGTGACCGGTCTTATCCGCGGCGTTGATTTTGTGCCGGTCATTAAGCCGTACGCATGGTGCGCTTCAACGGTTGCCGACCGCCATACCGGATAGATTTGCGTTCCGTCGCGCTCGCTTGATATACTGAAATATACAAGAACGTTTCTGGCAGAGGGCGACCGGCGGCGGCACTCACATATGACATTTATCGGAGCTCGCATCCGCCGGTCACCCTGCGCCGGAAACGCGAAGTTTTATGCGCGTAGAAGAAAATGTAACCCTTGCGCCATACGGAACCATGCGGGTCGGCGGGCCCGCTCGTTTTTTTACAGAAGCGCACACCGCCGCCGATATTCGCGAAGCGGCGCTGTTCGCGCGTCGCCATGACCTGCCGCTGTTTCCCCTCGGAAGCGGCTCGAACATCGTCGTGAGCGATGAGGGCGTTCATGCGGTCGTCCTCCGCATGGCGACGCGCGGCACGGCATACGAACAGACGCCGCACGGCGACGCCATAGTCATCGCGGCGGCAGGCGAACCGTGGGACGGCGTGGTTGCCGAAACCGTCGCGCGGGGCCTCGGAGGGCTCGAGAACCTCTCGCTCATCCCCGGCACGGTCGGCGCGGTGCCCGTTCAGAACGTCGGCGCGTACGGCGTTGAAGCCGCCGACCGCATCATATGGGTGGAAGCGTTTGATGCGGAACGGCTCGCGCACTTTGTGATGACGCCGGAGGAATGCGCATTCGGATATCGCGACAGCATCTTTAAGCGCGGAGGGGGAAAAAATCTTATCATCACGCGCGTTGCGTTCCGGCTCCGCAAAGATCACGCTCCGGTAACGGAATATGCCGATATCGCGCGCTACCTTGCCGATATGAAAAACTCAAATCCTTCTCCGGCGGATATTCGTGACGCAGTAACGGCGATCCGCCGCGCCAAGCTCCCCGACCCGAACGAAATAGGGACGGTGGGGTCTTTTTTCAAAAACCCTCTCATTCCCCAAGCCGCGTACGAAGAGTTGAAAGAGCGCTTTCCCGAATGCCCCGGTTTCCCCGCGGACGGAGGCCTCGTCAAGGTTCCCCTTGCGTGGATTTTGGACCATATTTGCGGCATGCGAGGCCTCAAAGACGGCGCAGTCGGCGCTCACGAACGGCAGCCGCTTGCTCTCGTGCATTACGGCGGCGGAACCGCGCGGAGCGTGCGTGCATTTTCAGAAATGGTTCGGAACAAAGTGCATGAAAAAACCGGCATCATGCCGGAGTACGAAGTGTCGTTCGTCGGCCGTTTTGATTGAGGAACGGCGCATCGGGATATTCAACAGCCGCGAAGCGCAAAAAATACCGCAGAGACCGTCTCTGCGGTATTTTTAGTTTTCCACAACTTTTGCTTGCAAATTATTGTTTTCGTGAGTGAGGTGTACGATAATATAAGTACATGGTCGATTTAAAAATCGTAACTCCATTTCCGTTTAATAATTTTTAACACAAGTAAAAATTATTATCCGGACCATTGCAATGGCAAAACGAAGAAGGCACGCGGCTAAGAAGGCCGCCAAGAAGACCACTCACAGGAGAAGGAGGACAGCGAAAAAGTCCACACACAAGAGGACTACTCGCCGCAGGAGGAGGAAGTAATCCAGAAGTAGAGTGGACCTTTCGCACCGAGCATCCCGTTCCGCGGGATGCTCGGTTGCATTTTATGCTACTACATTGCCGCCGGACCAACAACTTGGACAACGCGGGCAATCTCTGGCGCAGTGTGATACTATACTCTCTATGTTTTGGAAGCGTTTTTGGGGCGGAGGCCCTGAAAAATCGGCGTTAAAACTGGCGCCGGTTGTGCAAAAAATCAACACATTTGAGCCGACCGTGCAAGGGCTTGACGACCGCGCGCTTGCCGAAGAGACCGTCTCATTCAGAACGCGCCTTGCCGCGGGCGAGGCGCTTGACTCGCTCCTGCCGGAAGCGTTTGCGGTCGTGCGTGAAGCGGCGCGCCGGACGCTCGGTCAGCGCCATTATGACGCGCAGCTCATGGGCGGCATCGTGCTGCATCGCGGACAGATCGCCGAAATGAGAACGGGCGAAGGAAAAACGCTCGCGGCGACACTGCCGGTGTATTTGAACGCGCTCGCCGGCGCGGGCGTGCACGTTGTCACGGTGAACGACTATCTTGCGCGGCGCGACGCGGTGTGGATGGGGCAGATATACAGCTTTCTCGGTCTAACCGTCGGCGTGCTCAATACCGACGGAAGTTATCGCTATGACCCCGAGCATAAGCAAAGTCAAAACGCAAAAATCAAAAATCAAAACGAGGAAGACGGTTTGGATAAAACGAGAGATACGGAGGGGGGCTTTAAGGTTCAGCACGAATTCTTGAGGCCGTGCTCAAAGCACGAAGCATACGACGCCGACATCACCTACGGGACGAATAACGAGTTCGGCTTTGACTATCTGCGCGACAACATTGCATATCGGGCGGAGGAGGTGGTGCAGCGCGCCCATGCATACGCCATCGTTGACGAAATTGACTCCATTTTGATAGACGAAGCGCGCACGCCGCTCATCATTTCGGCTCCATCGGAAGAGCCGGAGGAGCTCTATCGCACTTTCGCGCGCATCGCCGCCGCTCTTGCGGAAGGAGGCGACTATACCGTTGATGAAAAACTGCGCGCGGCATCCTTGACCGACGAGGGCATCACAAAGGCGGAAAAAATGCTCGGCGTGGAGAATATTTATACGGAAAAAGGAATAAAGTACGTGCATCATCTGGAAAATGCCGTGCGCGCCCGGGCGCTTTTTCACAAAGAGAAAGAATATGTCGTGAAGAACGGCGAGATCGTCATCGTTGACGAGTTCACGGGACGGCTCCAACCCGGGCGGCGGTGGTCCGAAGGGCTTCATCAGGCGATTGAAGCGAAGGAGGGGCTCAAGGTTCAGCGCGAGTCGCGCACGGTTGCTTCCATTACGTTTCAAAATTACTTCCGCTTGTACGGGAAGCTCGCCGGCATGACCGGAACGGCGCTGACGAGCCAAGAAGAGTTCCATAAGGTGTACAACTTGGACGTCGTTTCCGTTCCCACGCACCGCCCGATGGTGCGCGCCGATCGCGACGACCTCATTTTCCAGACGGAACGCGGCAAGTTTGAGGCGCTTGCGCGCACTGTCAAAGAACTTCACGAACGCGGCCAGCCGGTTTTGGTCGGCACGGTTTCCATTGAGAAAAACGAGCTCGTCTCCGAACGTCTGCGGCTCACGGGAATCCCGCACGAAGTCCTCAATGCAAAGAACCACGAACGGGAAGGCGAGATCATCGCGCAGGCGGGGCGGAAGGGCGCGGTCACGATAGCGACCAACATGGCGGGCCGCGGCGTTGACATTATTTTGGGCGGAAATCCGCCGAATGAACGTGAGCACGAGGAGGTTCGCTCGCTCGGCGGTTTGTTCGTCATCGGCACCGAGCGGCACGAGGCGCGCCGCATTGACAACCAGCTTCGCGGCCGCGCAGGACGGCAGGGCGACCCCGGAGCGTCGCAATTTTACGTATCACTTGAGGATTCGCTCATGCGCGTTTTTGCCGCGGATATGATCAAGGGAATGATGGGGCGGTTCGGCATTCCGGAAGACCAGCCGATAGAGAATAAAATGATCACCCGCGCCCTTGAACAAGCGCAGACCAAGATAGAAGGATTCCATTTTGACGCGCGCAAACATGTGCTCGCGTTTGATGATGTTTTAAACCATCAACGGCGTTTGGTGTACACGCTGCGGCGTAAACTGCTTTTGAATGAAGAGGGCGCCGTGCGGTCATTTCTTGAAGAAGTGTACGCGCTGTATCCGGCGGAAAGGGAAACGGCGCGCAAAAAAGAGGAATCGTTCGGCGAGGAGCAGTTTTTGAAAATTGCGGGGGCGCTTATCCTGCGTTCAATTGACATTCATTGGATGGAACACCTGGAGGCGATGGATTATCTGCGGGGGAGCGTCAATTTGCGCGCATATGGACAACGGGACCCGTTGGTTGAATATAAAAAAGAGGGGGTTCGGCTTTTTAAAGAAATGCAGGAGTCGTTGCGGCACCACGTCGCGGAACTTCTGCCGAATATCAGGGAAGAAATGGCAAAACCGGCGCCGGAACAAAAACGCGCTGCGGAAAATCTTGCGACTAACCGGAGCGACGCGCCTGCCGCATCGCGGCCGTTCGCTCACAAAGAAAAAATAGGCAGAAACGACCCCTGTCCCTGCGGTTCAGGGAAGAAATATAAAAAGTGTCATGGGAAGTAGGAGCTGACAAATAGAGCCGTTTCCGTCCGCAAACTGCGGATAAAGGGAAAAACCCCGTGCGATGAGCACGGGGTTTTTCTATGCCAAAATCCCGATCTCGAAAAAATAAATACTGCTCGTCGAAGGTCGAGGTACGCGGCACCAGAGTCCGCAAGCTTACAAAAGTTGACACAACACCGAGTATGAAAAACATCACACAAGTGAAGAAAAACATACGCGAAGAAGTTCGCGGAAAGGTCATGCGGGAGCGCATCCGGGCCGTCGCCGAAAGTTTGGCTAAAGACCTCGAAGACGATATCGCCGATGAGGTCGGCAACCTGACTGGAAAGCTGACGACGGACTTCATGGGTGAAGGATCAGAAATCGAATCGGAGCTCATGGGCTACGCCTTCGACCAGATCAACGACACCCTGCTCGGTGAGATCAAGAAAGAACTCAAATGACCACGGGTCGATGGGTAGCCTAATCGAAGTCTAGTCAGAGACTTGGATGCGACAACAAACGGAGCTACATCAACGACCCCGACAAGCGACAAAACGTATGAACGCAATCACTTACGAGCAAGCGAAGAAAACTTTCACCATAGCATCCGAAGCCATCGCCTTCCTGGTGACCCTCGACACGCTAATCCTCTTCGCATCGCTCGCCCAAATTATGGTTGAGGGCCAGACCGGACACTGGAGTCCTTTCTGGCGGGCACAAGCGGATCTGGTGTTGAGACTCTTCACATGAGAGATCTCAAACCGACCCGCGCAGTCACCTACCGCAGATACGGAACTCCAGCAGTGATCCTTGAAGGGAAATGGCTTACGGATCGCTACAAATTGAAGATAGGTGACCGCATCGATGTGGAGTTCCTGGA
>JACOWN010000004.1 GCA_016176785.1 Parcubacteria group bacterium
CGCCTCGCTTCGCTCGGCGGAACGCTCGGGCGCGGCGGAATTCCCCCCACACCCCCCTTCCGCCGCGCCCTCGCTTGAACGGACAGAATTTTTGGCGGAGATTAGATTTACTATTTCGCTATTTTTTGATACCATAGTAATATATTAAACAATTCAAATCGCTAATACTTCAATTATAGTATTATATTACTATGGGAGCAAGTAACAATTCAAAAATTGCGAATAATATCAAAAAATACCGAAATAAACTCGGTATTTCACAGGACAAGCTCTCAAAACTTGCTGATGTCACCTATAACACGATCATCAAGATTGAGTCAGGAGCAAACATAAACCCAACCATTGAAACGCTGTCCAAGATTGCGAAAGCCCTTAATGTTGGCGTGGATGATTTAATAAAATAGAAATATGAAAAATCCAAGCGAATCGTTAGAATTGAAATTTATTTCCGATATCAAAAAGAAGGCGAACACTATTACGGGCGGTGATCGTGAACGCTCTGTTGAAGATTTTTTCGTTTCTTTTTTCGACGGAATTCCGGGATTTAAAGCATCTCGCGCGGATGCTCCTCGCCTCAAATTCCACAAGACACTTTATACAGACGGCATAGTTTCTTTTAATGACGAGGTATTTACGGTTTTTGAATTTAAAAAGGGCGCTATTAAGTTTACAGCTAGTAACGAACTTCTTTTTAATCAGGAGGAAAATGTAGTTTACGCACAAGCCATAAAATACATTCTATGCTCAAATTCAAATAAATTCGCATCTGAACTTAAATTTAATAAGGTGTTGTTGTTTAATGGTTCACAAATAATCAAAATATCAATCAATGAAGATAATTTAAAAAAACTTTATTCAAAACTTCACTGGGACGACACATTGAGTAGTTTTTTGAATGACCAAAGAAACCTATCCTCATTTTTGCAAAATATAATTTTAACTAAATTTAACACAATTAAGCCATTTGTTGAATTTAGTTTTATTTTAGACACAGAGAAAAATGTCAATGAAAGTGAAATTTTGGAACTTTACAAAGAGCTTACCGCCGTATCTGATGCGAAAATAAGTATTATCAGAATGAACTTAAAGGCAAAATTTTCTGAATTTTCCAGAGCATTTAATGAACAGCTAATCCAAAACGAGGCTATTAAATCTACATATCTATCGAATTTAGTTTTAAGAATATTTATTGAAATCTCTGTTCACATCAACGACGGCATAAATTGTGTTTTAAGTCGTGATAATAAAATTGCTGATTTTAAAGTCCGAGGGCAGTCTTTTAACATTTACTATACGGAGGAGAATGATCAGGGCGAGATGATTGATCGCCCTGTTACTATTTATGCTAATTACATTAAGGATATCGATCGATTAAATGATTTTTTCAGAAATCACATTATCAATAACCTAGACGTTCTTTATGAAGATTATGATAATTTAATTTCTGACGAGAGAACTAGAAAGTCAATTGGATTATATTTTACGAAGTCAGATTTGTCTCATCTTTGTTATGAGTTTTTAACTAGGGTAATACCCGTTGATATTTTAAAAACTTGTCATTTTTACGATCCAGCAGCTGGCTCTGGTAATTTGTTAAAGGCGCAAGAAGATTTTATTAGTGTGATTGGCTCTGATGTTAAAAAAATGAGCCAAGATATAATGCGAAATAGGCATATTAACGTACCAAAGAAAGAAATAGATTTTTTTCAAACCACACGAGAGAATATGGTTGAAGAGTTAAATTCGATTGTTGAAAAAAATGGTAGAAATTTCATTGACAACCCACTTTTAATAATAATGAATCCGCCGTATAGAGGGAAAAACACTTGGGTTGAACAAGGACAAATCGGAAATAAAATTGGGGTATCGCGAGATCAAACATATCTCGGCGAGGAATTTATTAAGATACTACATTCTAATAAAATAAGATCTAATGATTTATCCTCATTTTTTATTCTCAAAGCTCTGACGTTTTACTTGTTTGACAGGTATTACGGTTATATTGCAACATTTTCACCAACGAATTGGTTAAACCCCGGACGAGGAGAGCACGATGAATTTAGGAAATTTATTTCAAGTCACACTAAGTTTATAGGCGGATTTATTATTAATGGGAAGAAGTTTTTTGATAACTTAAACTCCAATTTAACGATTGCTTTTTCAGTCTTTCAACTAGATAAAGACATAATCAAAGCAGAAAATAAAAAAGATTATATCTACTACGATCTGTATAAAGAGCATAATAAAATCAAGGAGCTTTTTGAGTTAAAGCAATATAAGAATTGGGAACCCAGTTATCTAGACAGCGATGACAAAAAACTAAAAATGAAAGCGGATTATAAAAAACTATCCGACCAAATTTTTAATGCAGCAAAAATTGTCAATTTTTCTAGAGACAGGGACGAAAAGGTGTATTTCAAAGATATTTTTAGGGCGATAAATTCTCAAACTGGCGATGATCAAAAAGTTTTGCTTCACATTGAAAGTAAGTTCAAAAATTTAGATTTAAATAAAGTCATACCGAATGCATTAATTAGTAATGATGAGGTTTACATTGTCGCTACTGATAAAGCTAATGGCTACGATATTGCCATTAAACCTAAAGAAAAGAAAAAACGAGGTTGTGTATTTAGTATTCCAAGATCGATTGATGGACCAATTATGGCATGGCATTATCTTTGGGATTATCTAGCAACGTATCCAACGAGGTTTTACAATGCTGTCCCGATAACTAGAAAATATGCTTTTACCTATATCGATCCGAACCCATTGCTCACAATTGATGACATAAAAAATTCAAGAACTTGCAAATTATTTAGTTTTATTCAAAAGAATGAGTTAGCATTGGATTATATCAAGGAATGGCAACGAAAAATTGGTGATTTGCGAGGATTATTCTTTTTCTTTTTTGCTTTAACCCATTCGGAAGTCGCTACAAATATGGCAAAAAATGTTTTGTATAAAAATAGCCCAATATGGTGCCCAGATTTAAAAACTGAAAACATAGATCACATTAAAACTACTATTCAATTAGGAACCGCATACGCAATCTATAAATTTAGCGATAAATTTCAGGAATTTACTTTATCAAGAAATGGAGAAGATGTAATTGACACCGAAAATTATTTCAGCGTTAAATCTGAGTGGTTTAAAAAATCAAAGATATCAGAATTATTACTCGATATCCAAAAGGAAAATATCCCCATTATAAAGAGTATAATCTCTGGAGATTTGCCAGAAAAAAAGATTCAAGAATTATTAGATAATTCCATAAATAAAATCGGTTCTTACTAGGTCCGCCAAAAATTCTGTCCGTTCAAGCGAGGGCGCGGCGGAAGGGGGGTGTGGGGGGAATTCCGCCGCGCCCGAGCGTTCCGCCGAGCGAAGCGAGGCGGGGAGCCCAGTTGGACAAGTAGCCAATTCGAGGACCGCATCAAACGGTTTTCGCATTGTAAACTCTAACTTTTTACCCGATACGGTCGGGTTCTGAAGTATGAAGCCGAGTATGGCTCGTTTTTCCATTGGTTCAGAACTTTCAAAAATGTCGGCAATTCTGCGAGAGAGGTTTATGACAGTATTTACATAGACATGATACTCGTGATCGGCTTTCGTGTATTCGTCTAATTCAACATTGAGCCGATACTGCTTGTCTTTGAGTTCTTGCAACTTTTTGTCATAGTCATCCGATGTAATTCTCCGCTAAAGATGAACAAGAAGTTCTATCTCCATCTGGTTCACACGCTATCGTAACCCGTAGGCAACGATACTCTGGTGAAATCTCCAAGATGAGATGCCTTGCGAGGTGAAACCGTAGCCGCACCTGCATTAGCAAGACATTTACAGAATAGCTTTTTGAAAAGCAAAAGAAAAGAGCCTCCGCCGAAAAAAATCGGACGGAGGCTCAAGGGTTCAAGAGGGTCAAGCCCTCAAGACTTCAAGGTTCAGAACTTCCGAGAGGCGGCCAGACCGACGCCGTAGCCGCGGCTGCCGCCCCAGAAGTGGTTGACACCGAGCCCGCCCCCGCCGACGTCGCCGGCATCAACACGGTCGCCGCCCGAAGTGACACACTCGCAACGGGCATACCGTGACTGGTTCACGAAGTTCCCTGTCTTACGAAACACGAGCAGGTCTTTCGTGACCTCGGTCACGGCGGACGGCACTTCGTAGTCAGCCGTGAGCATCGCCCTCTGACCGTCGTAGGTCTTGTCCTCCGACTTCGGGACGATGTTCTGATGCAAGAGATACCACCTGAAGCTCATCGTGGTTTTCCTAGCAAACTTCTCTTTGGAATACCACGCGTCAGGAGCGTAGGAGTAGAACTTCGGTTGCCCCGTGGTAGGGTGAAGTTCCTCCAACTTCAGGATGGTGAGCGGCTTGCCGTTGATGCGGTCGAGCCCCACGAAGGCGAAGTGGCAGTCCTTCACCACCTTACCGCAGAGCGGACAGGTGGAGTTCAAGATGTCCTCGCCCCATGGGAACTCGGCGACCTGACGGAGTTGCTTCTGACTGAAGTTCACGCCGTAGAGAACTGACCAGTCCTCCACGCCAAAGAAGTTCTTGCCCATGACTGTACGGGCGAGCTTCTGATGGATTGAGGCATCGAGGCCGCCTCGGAGCATGAACTCTGCCACCCGCTTGGCGTAATCTGGTTCGGCACGAAGCCTTGCCAGATGGAGAGTGGTGACGCCGTGGTCTTGGAGCACCTTGAGGGTCGCTCCAAGCGACCCGAACTCTACTTTCCAGAGACCGCTTTGGGTTGTGCTTTTCATAGCACTCTCCTCCTTTTGTTGGATTTTCTCTCTTTGTCCCTCTTGGAGACTTTAGAGAGAGGTAGCCGTATCCGACGGCTTGCGATCTCATCTCGGAATGAGACGAGCCCGCCGTCGCTAAAGCTATGGCGGGCAAGCACTCTGGAAAATCCAAAATGTTTACCCACCGAAGCCTTGGCGAAGATGGGCTCGCCTCACTGATTTTCAATGAACACCATAATTATAGCAAACTGTCAAAAAAAGTCAACCCTACTGAATTTTAAGATATGGTGAGCGGTGCGGTGGGGTAAGTTTATGCGTTTGAGTAAGTTCTCAAATCTGGTATGTAAATATACTCATTTTGTCTCTCAAAAATGGTTCTAACACGGTTCACAGTGCGGAGCACAGTAGTTTTTTGCGAAGTATTTGATAAAACGCCATAAGATGTGTTATGTTTGTTTTAGTTCGTACGATTAACGATTAAGGAGCGAAAGAATGAGCGGTAAGAGAATAGACTTTTTCACTCGTTTTATTGTCGAATCCGATGCGCTTGAAGGCATCCAAGCAGATCCGGGATTAGTGAGATCACAGCTGGAAAAAAAATATCAGAAAGGACATGTCGGGGCATTATTATTTCTTGAGATGGCGGCTGAGAAAAGGAAAATCCTTAATAAAAATTTAGTTTGCCGAACGCAAGGACTTATCACCGCTGAACAACATACCAAGCCAGGTGGCCCTAAGCTTAGGTATGAATGGATTGGCAGATATCGGTTGATCAATGTAAGTGTTGGCGGAAGAATGTCGCCTACTCCAGGACTTATCCCTTCACTTATGCTGGTATGGATTGCGAAGGTAGTGGCATGGCAAAAAGAATCGTTTCGCCACACGCCCGCTATGAACCTCCGCCGGATTGCGATCTTTCACTATGAGTACGAACATATTCATCCTTTTGTTGATGGAAACGGCAGAAGCGGCCGTGCACTGGTGTACTATCTAATGCGATACTGCGGAGTTAATCCCTTTGTCTTCACCAGTGACGATAAGCACGAAACTTACTATTGCTGCTTTGATAACCCAGAAGCAATGTGTAAATATTTTGAAGCAAGGATGAACGGATGATGGTTATCGTTTTCCGCCGAGGGCAATAGCTCTGGCGGTTTTTATTTTATCTCAAGTAAATCCTGTATCTGTTGCAAATTCACTATCGGAAACTCAAACAATTTTTCCCATTTGATGGCAGAGGCAAATCCGCCTCCACACGAGGTTACGGCAGGCAGGCAGCGGGCACAAGCGAAGGCAAAAAGTGTAATAAGTGATAAAATTGATTTATGAAGGTGAATAATTTCTTCAAATTGGTTATTGCGATTGGTGTTTCGGAGTTGGCCGGAGTGATCGGTTCGGTTTTTACCATTTCCGCGATTCCAAATTGGTATGCCGGACTTGTAAGGCCGGCGCTTAATCCTCCTGCTTGGGTATTCGGGCCGGTATGGACCGCGCTTTACGCCTTGATGGGTATTGCGGCATTTTTGATATGGCGTATGGGTTGGGAACGGAAAGAGGTAAAAATGGCGCTTGGAGTATTCAGCATCCAGCTTTTTTTGAATGCTGTTTGGTCAATCATATTCTTTGGTTCCACTTCGCTCACCATAAACGGCCTTAATAACATAGGCATTGCGTTAATTGACATAATTTTGCTCTGGCTCGCAATCGTCTGGACAATGGTTGTGTTTTACAAAATTTCTCGTCCAGCGGCATATCTCCTCGTGCCGTATCTTCTTTGGGTGAGTTTGTATCTTCTTTGGGTGAGTTTTGCCGCCTATCTCAACTACTCGATTTGGGTACTGAATTAATTTTTGATAAAGTAATTTTATGGCAAAACGGGTTTTCATAATTCATGGTTGGGCCGGCTATCCTGAAGAATGCTGGTTTTTGTGGTTGAAAAAGGAACTAGAAAAGCGAGGAATTAAAGCCGAGGTTCCTTTGATGCCGGACGCAGAGGCGCCAAAAATTGATAAGTGGGTTCCTTCCTTGGAAAAACTTGTCGGAACGTCTGATCAAAACACTTATTTCGTTGGTCATAGTATCGGCGTTCAAACAATCTTGCGATATTTGGAAAATATTGATACTCAAATCGGGGGCGTTTTAGCGGTTGCCGGCTTCTATACTCTCACAGATGACGCCTTTGAGGACGAGGAGGATAAACAAATAGCCAAGCCGTGGTTGGAAACGCCTATTGATAGTGAGAGAGTAAAAAAGAATGTCGCAAAAATAACCGCAATTTTTTCTAATAACGATCCGTTTGTGCCGTTAGAGAATGTTGAGTATTTTAAAGAGCGTCTTGGCGCAAAAACCATTACCGTGGAAGGCAAAGGACATATTGGCGGAAGCGACAATATCAAAGAATATCCGCTTATCTTAGACGAGGTGTTGGAGCTCATGAGATAAATCGCCAAAACGGGGTCAATCTGGCGCCAATGGTACAAAGCTGTGCCCCAGTGGCAAACTCTCGCCACGGGGGCATACAGCTCGTAATTCGGGGTAACCCCTCGATAAGTTCGGGGCAGGTTCTCACCAGTAATTCACGATCTTAAACGGCGACCCGCCTTCGCCAGTCCTTCGCCAAAGGCTACGGAACCGCACAGCAAGGCTACGGACGGGCAAGAATGTTGCCGGTTTTTCTACCAGTAGTTGACTATCTTGAATGGGGAAATCGAGCCTTTTATTTCCCAAATGGCGGTTCTCCGCCTCCGTTAAAACTTCGGCGGACAAGTAAATGCGTGAAGCGCGCGGACCAACAAACTAGATACGAACCCCGAACCAGAGCAAGCTCGGTACGGGGCAGGCTCGTTTTTTGAAGATGAGAGGGTTCGCTCTCCTTCAAAAAACGACACTTGTAAAGTATTCCGTTTATTGGTAAAGTTTTCTGCAGTAAAACAAACGAGGTCCGTATCAATGCCGGCCATCAAGGACGAACGCCGCCGCGGCAGAGAAAACCAGGACATCCAGAGGAAGGCCTTGAACGACGCGCTGAAGAATTGGAAAAAGGCGCCACCCGCAGAGAAACCGAAGTGGGCGCTCTCCATACTTGCGCACATCGGCGCGATGGGAAGCACTCTGAAAGAGTGTGTCCCCGACCCCAAGACGGCGCAAGAAATCCGAAACGACGCGCGACGCGGGAGACATTAGTTGCGGCTCTTTGTGTGGCTCACCGTTCTTCTGCTTTTGGTCGGTGGCGGGCTCAACGCTGCGTATTCGTACGGCACGGCGCGAACAGTTACCATTGAGGTGACGGACAAAGAACGCGTCGTGACGAAAGAAAGCGCCGGCGGCGTTGACTCGTACTACCTCGTATCCACAAAAAATCACGGCGTTTTCAAAAACGTTGATACCGGCTGGTACCTCAAGTTCAATTCAAGTTCCGTCCAAGGCCGCCTGGAACGCGGTAAAAAGTATACCGTTAAGGTGTACGGATGGGGAGTCGGATACCTTTCCATGTATCCGAACATCGTCGGTATCGTGGAATAACGCGGGTGTGAACGCCGCTTGGGATGAAACATCTCCGGCGGTTTTTTATCTACACCGGCGCTTGACACCGAACTTGGGATATGATAAGATGGAAAAATCAAATCGGGTCTGCCTAACATGTGTGGTCGGACTTTGTTTTACGGCATTACTTTGGTTTGAGGTTTATTATCGTAATCTTCAGGTACAATGCAAACGGGCACAATTGCTCGACTTACTGACCGAGGGTTCGGATTTATCTCCCGCGAAGGCGAGGAAAAGGATCTCTTTTTCCACTCAAACGAACTTCAAGGAGTTACCTACGACGAGCTTCGGGAAGGTGACAAAGTCACCTTTGAGGTGGCGGAAGGGCCGAAAGGTCTGAACGCCGTCAACGTCAAACGAGCGTAACAAAAACAAAAACGCCCCGCCGTAAAAAGCGGGGTGTTTTTGTTTTGCCTTAGTAACGGTTTCGTTCGGTGGCGCGTGATTGCCGGTGGCAATCCCGACACTGCAGCTGGTCGATGCGGCTCGGATCGGGATTAAAAGGGAGCTCCGTAATCGCCGTGCCGCACTTTGCGCACTTCCACTCGCCTTTGTACATCTTGCGCTCAAAATCACCGTACCTGTTCTGAAAAGCCATGCGTAGATGCTTGATTGATATAAATAACGTTGACGACCCCTCGTAGGAGTTAACGAGAGGGCGACGACACCCTTCGGTCAATTCCTCGTAAGTTAGTAGGACTATAGCATGGCCGCCCGAGCGACACAAGCGCGGCGTGTATTGTGGATTCGCCCGCGGCTTCTGCTATACTGGGGTATCATTCATATGCCGAGACCGCGCCTCTCTCAATCAACCAAAAAACACCTGCGCCGTATGAAGGCGGCCATGCGCCGCGCTTCTGCCGACCCGCAAGACATTGACCGGCATGTCAAGGAGTTTCTTCTCCATAACAAACCTATTCCGGAAGAAAAATGAACGCCGTCCCGCCTTGAAGCGGGACGGCGTTCATTTTTCGGAGCGGCGCGGAGCCGCTTTCCGCTTTCCTTAGCAACACTTGCAGAATCCTGAGAAAAGTTTTGAGCCGCCGGCGATGATGACCAAAATCGGCCAGCCGAGCGTAACAACATTCGCTCCCCACCATCCGAGCGTGCCGCCGAGGAACAAAACTCCGAACGCGACAACGAGGAGGGGAACAATTTTGTGGTGCGGGCATGAACACATGCCTGCGCCGTGGTGTCCTTCCATCATAAATGTTTCAAATTAATAGTCGACCGTTTCTTACAGTATAGCAAACATCGCGCCAGCGTAACATAAAACTTCTTCACAGTAACCAACGGATAATCGTCACCACTCAATCGGCTTTATGCCGTGCATTTTGAGATACTCGTTTGTTTTGCTGAAATGTTTGCAGCCGAAAAATCCGTTTGCGGCTGAATAGGGAGACGGGTGCGCGGCGGAAAGGACGAGGTGCCGTGCGCGGTCTATCCACTTCCCTTTTTCCTCCGCATACCGTCCCCAGAGAAGAAAGACGAGATGTTCGCGCCGTTCCGCAAGCGCCTTGACGATGGCGTCGGTGCGCTCCTCCCAACCTTTGTGCTGGTGCGACCCGGCTGCTCCGGCGCGGACGGTAAGAGTCGCGTTCAGGAGTAACACCCCCTGCTTCGCCCAATGCAGAAGGTCGCCGTCGCGGGATGCGGGCGGCTTTCCGGTGTCGTCTTCTATTTCCTTGAAAATGTTTTGAAGCGACGGGGGGAGCGACACTCCCTTATCAACCGCAAAACAAAGCCCGTTCGCCTGCCCTCTCCCGTGGTACGGGTCCTGCCCCAAGATAATGACCTTCACGTCATCAAACGGGCAGAAGTCAAGTGCGCGAAAAATATATTTCGCCGGCGGATACACTGTTCTCACCGCATACTCCTCGCGCACGAACCGCGCGAGTTCTTTGAAATACTCTTTATTGAACTCGTCCTTCAAAACCGCTTTCCACGACTCGTGCATACGAACATCGGGAGCGGTCTCCTTCGGCTGTTCCGGTTTTTCAAAAAGTGACGACGTCATAGCGACCGCAATGCGTTAAGCGTCGCGGTAATTTCTTCCGTTGAAGTGTACCGCGAAAAGCCGAAGCGGACGCTTCCGCGTTTTATGTCATCCGAGACGGGAAGCGCGTCAAGAACATGGCTCACGCGCGGCTCTTTGGACGAGCACGCCGAACCGGTTGACACGAAAATCCCGCGCTTATTGAGCGCGTCCCGCACCGCGCTCCCCTCTCTGCCGAGGAACGCGACGCTTACGGTGGTCGGCAGAGCGTCCTCCGGCGAGTTCACCGCGATGCCGCTCATTCCGCGAAGGCCGGAAAGAAACGCTTCTTTGAGAGCGCTCATGTGTGCGCTGTTTTTTGCCATGTCGCGGCACGCAAGCTCTGCGGCTTTCGCAAACCCCGCGATACCGGCAACATTTTCCGTGCCGGAACGGATGCCCGACTCCTGTCCGCCGCCGTGGAAAAGCGGCCGGAGGCGCGTCCCCTTCCGCACGAATAATGCGCCCACACCCTTGGGACCGTGAAGTTTATGGGCGGAGAACGCATAGAGGTCAATCTGGGTAAGGTCAACGGGAATCTTCCCGAACGCCTGTACGCCGTCGGAGAACATGACGATGCCCGGATCATACTCTTTCACGACGCGTCCGATATCGCGGAGCGGGTACGCCGTGCCGAGTTCGTTGTTGACGTGCATGATGGAAACCAAAACGGTCTCGGGGCGGAGAGCGGCGGCAATTTGTTCCGCTGTGACCCGCCCTCCTGCGTCGGGGCGAAGATATGTCGTGGCGTATCCTTCGTCGCCGAGCGCGGCGCACGATTCAAGCACGGCGTCATGTTCCGCGAGCGAAGTTACGATGTGGGCGCCGCCGCCTGTGCGCCGCGCCGCGCCGACGGCTCCCTTGAGCGCCAGATTGATGCTTTCGGTTGCGCCGGAGGTAAAAACGACCTCCTCCGCGGAAACGCCGAGATTCCGCGCAATGGCCGCGCGGCTCTCCTCCACCGCCTCCCGCGCCCGCACGCCTTTTGCATGCGAACTGGATGGATTGCCGAAATCATCCGTCCAAAACGGCTCCATCGCTTGGAGCACCTCCGGCGCAAGCTGCGTCGTCGCATTGTTGTCGAGATAGACCGTTCTCATGTAAAAATCATTGTAGGGTTATTTTTCGGAGCGCGCAACGAAGCGGGAACGCGGTTGCCGCGCACGCGCCTTCTCTGCTATAATTCCTTCCACGCATGCGGAAAATCGTCTTGGACGTAGAAACCAAAAACATGTTTTCCGACGTCGGTTCCAACGACCCGACGCTTTTGGATCTGTCGCTCGTTGCGATCCACGATTCCGCGACTGACGCCTATTCAAGCTACCTCTCCGAGGAACTTCCCCGCCTGTGGCCGATCATTGAGCGCGCAGACGCGCTTATCGGGTTCAATTCCGACCACTTTGACATTCCTTTGCTCAATAAATATTATCTCGGCGACCTTACGCGCATTAAAAGCATTGACCTCCTGGCGACGGTCAAAGACGCGCTTGGCCGCCGCATCAAACTTGACACTATTGCCGAAGCGACGCTCGGCATCAACAAATCTGGCAACGGCCTTCAGGCGATCGAGTGGTGGCGGAACGGGGAAATAGAAAAAGTGCGGCATTACTGCATTCAGGATGTGCGCATCACCAAAGACATCTACGACTATGCGCTCAAAAACGGGCATCTTAAATACAAGGACTTTGACGGCATAAAAGAGATTAAACTTGACACGTCGGGGTGGGAGGCGAAACAAAGCCAGCCAATGACCCATTCACTGCCGTTTTAAGGCAACCGTTTTATCACCGCGTTTCTACCGCCCAAGGCGAGCTTCGCGCTATCGCGCGGCGGCGGGTATGGGTATCAGCGCGTGCGCCTCTCCGCTTATCTTCTCCGCCGTGCTTTTTTTAATGCCGAATTTTTGAGCGAGGTCTTCCCCCGAATACGGGATAATATCCTGCGCAAGCATCATGTTGTGCCGCGCGAACGTCTGCAGAGAATAGCGGTCAAGGGAGGGCAGTACGGTAACGGGGTACAGAGCGTACTGCGTGATAATGTCCTCCAATCCCGCGTTGCGCGGGTTGTTCCAGCCGGTCGTGCGAAGTTTTTTGCACGCGGCGTACTGGAGCGCGCTCTCCGTAAACTTGGTGTTGGTGATGACCCACATGCCGTGCGACGCGTGGTTTTTTTCTTTCGCCTCCTCAATGCGGCGAATGTCGTCAAGCCGCGCCCACGCGTACATCACGACGTCAACATGCGTTTTGATGCCGGGGTCGTTGCGGAACTTCGCTTCAATGAAAAAATGTTCATGTTCTTTCTGGGCGAGAACGTCAATTTCATGCGTGACGCACTCGCCTTCCAAAAAGCGGTTGCGCTCCGTCGCGTATCCCATGGCGCGAAGCATCACTTCAACGAATTGCTCAAAATAAAAACCGGCTGGTCCCAGATCGGCAACGCCGCGCTTTAAACTGTATCGCGCCGCGACACCGACGTTTTCCTTGACGAGGTGCCGGAGCGCCCGCCGGAAGATCTCGGACGTCGTTGCCCCCGGCTTGAGCGTCTGCGTCACTTTTTCGCACACCGCATTCGCAAACGCCTCCGGTGCGCCGGATGCGCGCAGCGACTCGCAGAGTTTCTCTTTTTGGAACTCTTCGGTCTCCCCGCTTGCTTTCGTGATTTCCATAATAGTTTAGTGTAGCATCCGGCGCAAAATGAGTCGACATGTACCCCTAAAGGTACGGTGTTTACAGACCGCCGCCGACGCTTTATGATGGGGTAGGATGCACGAATGATCGGGAGGGAATCGTGTGCGGTATTATCGGGGTCGCCAACCTTGAGACATGCGCCGTACCGACATTGTTCGCCGGGCTTCTCAATATGCAGCATCGCGGCAAAGAAAGCGCGGGGGTCGTAACGCACGCGAATGGAAGCTACGCAGAAAGAGGCGGCATGGGAGAAGTGCATATTGCGCTTGATGAAAAGCGCATAGAGAATATGCCCGGGCGATGCGGCATCGGCCACACGCGTTATTCGAACGCCGGCGCCAGTTCACCCGACAACCGGCAGCCCTTGCGCGGAGATTTTCGCGGGCATGGGTTTTATCTGGGCCACAACGGCAGCGTCATAAACGTAAAATCGCTGGGAGAAACCCTTTCGCACCCGCTTGGTCCCGAGGCGTCGGACACGCGAACCGTCGTCGCGCTGCTTTCCAATGCGCCGCAGACCGACTTTGAAAGCGCGCTTATCGCGACGCTTGCGCGGCTTCAAGGGGCGTTCAATTTTCTCATCCTCTTTGAAGACACGCTCTACGCGGCAAAAGACGCCTTCGGATTTCACCCGCTGCAGATCGGTACTCGCGGCGGCGACGTCATTATCGCTTCCGAAAGCTGCGTTTTCGACCATGTCGGCGCATGTTTTGCGCGCGACATCATGCCGGGGGAACTTGTTACTGTACGCAACGGTTCGATTACTTCTTCCCAATGGACCGCGGAAACGCGTCTTGCGTTTGATATTTTTGAATACATCTACTTTCTGCGACCGGACAGCGTTGTTCACGGCGTTGAGGCGGGTGCCGCGCGCTACCATATGGGGCGGCGTCTTGCAAAAATATCGCCGCGCAGGGTGGACGCGGTCATTCCCGTCGCCGATTCCGGAAACGAAGCGGCGCTCGGCTATTGGGAAACGATGACGAAGTTCGGCTACGACATCAGTTTTCGTCCATGGGCGCTCTTCCGACCTCATACGACCGGCAGAACTTTCATTGAGCCGGTGCAGAAGATGAGAGAAGAATGGATCAGGCGGAAGTTCAATCCGCGCCCGTCGCAGCTGCGCGGCGCACGCGTACTTTTGATCGACGACTCCATCGTGCGCGGCAATACGCTCGCGCGGGCGGTGCGGACGGTGCGCGCCGCCGGCGCTTCCGCCGTGTTCGCCGGTATAGCTTCCGACCAGTACCGGTATCCGGATTTTTACGGCATTGACACCTATCGCAAAAAAGACGAACTCATCGCACGCCGTTTTGAAGGCGACGCCGAGCGTATATGCGGCGCGTGCGGACTCGACGGACTCGCCTATCTTCCGCACTCCGAAGTTATAAAAGCGGTGCTTGATGCCCGCGCACCGACGTCAATCCTCGCCGAAACGTGTTTCTATGACGGTCCGTTCACCGGACGTTACCCCGCGGGAATGGGATCGTACACGGCGCTTTAAATTAAAAACCAGCATTACTGCTGGCTTTTTATTGATGCGGGCGGTTCGCGTGCGGGCGTTCCGGATGGGGATGCGCCTCGTGCTGGGCCTCTTGAAGCGCGCGAGAAACGCGCTCACCGATCATCTGCTCGATCTTGCCGCGGAGAAGGGACGTGAGGAAAGACAACCGAAGGAAAACGCGAACGTCGTCGCTTCGGATGGAAAAATCCCCCTGAAACTCAAAACTCAAAAACGAGAACTTGACGTGGATGTTCTCATGCTCGTCTGTGCGTTCAAGCGCCTTCTGCTCGTCGGCAAATTCCCGCACGAGATTATCCGTAAGTTTTGCGAGAGCGGCGTGCGCCTGCTCAACTGAAAGACACCGGAACGGGACATCAAACTCAAGCGTCCGATGGGGCATTGGCATCTCCAAATTGTTCAACATCGGGTGTTGAACAATTACGCGTCTAAAGAGGAAGCATACGCCTTCAATAAAAAAAAGCAAGGGTGCCCCGCCCTACTCAAAGCGCCGCCACGCGGTCTTTTCCCCTCCCCCCGTCCTCCGCCGTTCGGCCATCGCCAGTTCATCGTAAATACCGTCGATCAAATCGTACTTCTTTGCTTCCTCAAGAGTCACCCAGGCATATTCGTCAAGCTCGTCTTTCTGGAGCGTAATATTACCGCCCGCAAGTTCCGCGACGCACGAGATCACGAGCGACGGTGAACCGTCTTCGTGAACGGTCGCCAAGCTCGTCAGATAGTCAATGTTTTTTATGTCAACGCCGACTTCCTCAAGCACCTCCCGCCGGAGCGTCCGTTCCAGAACGTTGTACCAGTAAAACTCGGTGTCCTTTTCAAGGCCGAGATAGTCCCCCGCCTCAAGTTTCCCGCCGGGCACCGTCCACTTCCCCGGGAAGCGTTTTTTTGTCGGCGCGCGGCGCGTGATGAGATATGTGCCGTTGCCGCCATCGGTAATGATTGCCGTAACGGCGACTTCATGCAGGTGGTTGTTGTGCATGGTTTTTGGCGACGCGCGCCCGGCGCGCGTCTCTTTGTCATACATAATAGAGTATATCAAAACAGCGGCGGACACGGAATATCGCGGGTGGAAATGCGTAGTGATAAAAAAACCCGCGCTATGAGGCGGGTCTGCGTTCGGTCATGCGCCGCTTGATCTTGCGGCCCAAAACATCGGGAGATAAGCGCGCCAGGTCCGCGATCTCCGGCCTGAATTCGGTGCCTATCGAAAGAGGTTGCATTGCGCGCACGACCCGACAAAGAACGCGAACGGAAATTTGGCGGACTCGTTCGCATGAAAGACAAAAATCGTCCGCTATGGCCCCCAGCGTCTCGCCGTTCACGTAGTGCCGTGAAAAAATATCCATATTGCGCGGCGGAATGGACGCGCGCGCTTTTGCAAACGCTTTTTTAAAAAGCGTTCGTTTCCGCTCTTCAAGGTTTTTTCTCTCGGCCGTTTCTTCTGGGTTTGGAGTGCCGCTCGGGAGCAGGTCCCCAATCGTTAGGGACGAATCGCCTGACGGCGAGTGCGGCCGCATATCCAGCGACAAAAAACCGTCCGCGAACGAGTCAAGCGCGGCGATCACATCTTCCGAAGTGCCGAATTTTTTGGCAATGTCCTGCGCTTCGGAGCCACTCACCGGCCGCGCCAAGATCCCGCGCGCGCGCTTCTCGCGCTGAAGACCGTAGTGCGCCTTTTTACGCTGCGTGGAGGTTATGACCCGCACCAGGTGCGCGTCCTTGAGAAGCCGCCCCCTGACTCGAGACACTACCCAATGCGTGGCATATGTTGAGAAACGAAGCTCCCGTGCGAGCTTAAAATAACCCGCGGCTTCAATGAGTCCGAGAGACCCCTCTTGCATCAGGTCCTCAAACCGCTGGTCGTGCGGCTTGCAGTAACGCCGCACAAGCATAAAGACAAGCTTCATGTGCGCGCCGACTATCGCGTCAAACGCCTGTCGGTCGCCGTTCTTTTGGTACCGAAAAAACAGCGCTCGCTCTTCTTCTCTGGACAAGAGCGGCGTCTCAAAGATCTCGCGCCAATAACTCTGCCTGCGAGAAGGAGACATGGAAACACCTGCCGTATCTTTTCGCGGTTCTTTCGCAAGATTACAATGGTAAATGACACTTGTCAAAAACTTGACACCGCCTATTTTTAATAGCAGTATTCTGGAGAGATGGCACATAACCAAAACCGGAGGAGGGCGCCGTGCTCATGTTCTTCGCGACGGGGCATGCTCGCTCGTGCCCCGGACAACTGTCATGCAGCTGCCCGCGACTGCGCGCAGTCGCGGTCTCGGCGTTTGTTTCGTTCCTTATCTCGTCGCTTGAGATAACGATGGGGTTCCATGCCGACAGCTTGGCGCTCGTCGCCGATGCGGCGCACACGTTCTCTGACGGCTTTGCGCACGGCATCACGGCGTATGCGATCATCGCGAGTTACCGCAATGCCAAGCGCGCGGTTCTTTTTGACCGCCGCGGGCTCTCGGTGAACGCCGTACTCCTCGGATTTTCCGCCGCAGTGATCGCCGTGGAAGCGACGCGGCGGTTGTTCTCCCCCTCGCTTGACGTCGCGGGCCTAACGGTGATGACGGTTGCCGGCGCGGCGCTCGTCGGAAACGTATTCCAACACTACTGGCTCGTGCGCGGCTCGCGGCATTCGGAAGGAAACCACGGCGAGAATACGCTCACCGGCCTCATGAAGCACATCGCCGTCGACATCGCGCAAAGCGCGTTTGTCGTCGCGGGCGGCATTCTCATCATCGTAACCGGTATCGCGTTAATCGACCCGCTTTTTTCGCTCGTTCTTGTTCTCATCATGCTCTATCAGGTGCGCCGCCTCTTACAGCGGGCGGGCGGGATGGGACAAAACGGCCATGACCACACTTCAACCCTCTCGTGAGGGTTTTTTCATGCGCTCGCTTGTATTGCGAAAGCGCAGTATGCTATACTTCCACAATTATATTTCGTCATTATCACTTCATCCCACCAAGCATGGACCAGCAACCACAAAACGTTTTAATCCCCGGGGCAATCGTTATCGCCGGCCTTCTTATCGCCGGAGCGGTTTTTATGACAAATAGAGACCTGCCGGCTTCGCCCGCCGCCGTCGCCGACACGAACGCGCCGCTTTACTCCATGCGGCCGGTGTCAACAGACAGTGACCATCTTTTGGGAAGCCCTGATGCAAAAATTATCATCGTTGAGTACTCCGACCTTGAATGCCCGTTCTGCAAGAGTTTCCACAACACCATGAAGCAAGTTATGGAAACGTACGGCAAAGACGGTTCCGTGGCGTGGGTGTACCGCCATTTCCCGTTAACGACGATCCATCCCAAGGCGCAGAAAGAAGCCGAGGCGAGCGAGTGCGCCGCCGAACTCGGGGGAACGCTTGGTTTTTGGGAATACGTTGACCGCGTATTTGAACTCACACCGTCAAACAACAATCTTGACCCCGCTCTTCTCCCGAAAATCGCGGAGGATGTCGGGCTTGACCGGGCGGATTTTGAAGCATGCCTCTCAAGCGGAAAACACAGAGAACGCGTTACCAAGGACCGAGACAACGCGATCGGCATCGGCGCCCAAGGCACGCCTTTCAGCGTCATGCTCTCAAAAGACGGAGCCGCCCGACCGATTGAGGGCGCCGTGCCGTTTGACTCCCTAAAAACGATCATAGACGGAGCGCTCGCACAATAGTTGCGTTTCCTCACACCTTTGCCGTTTTAAGAAAAACCCCCGTCTCTCGCGGGGGTTTGCGTGTATCTTTGCCTCAACCGTGGGCGTCGGGATCATTTTCCGGCTGTACGCCGGACGGCTCTCCCTCGGGAGCTTTTTTCGGTGGACCAGACGCCGGAACTATTGATTCGTTTACCCATTCGTTTTCGGTTCGTACAATCGTCTCGCCGCGCATGGCACGTTCAATTTCGTCACTACCGGTCAGGGTTTCGTACTGAAGGAGCGCTTCCGCCAAACGGTCCAGTTCTTCTCGGTGCTTGAGAAGCGTCTCTTCCGCCGTCTCCTGCGCGCGCTTAACGATCTTCTCCACCGCGTCGTCAATGCGCCGCATCGTCTGTTCCGACATCTGCTGCCGTTCGGTGATCGCCCGACCGAGGAAAATCTCCCGTTCGGAAGCGCTGAAGCGGATCGGTCCCAGCGAACTGAAACCCCATTCCGTCACCATTCGTCGGGCAAGTTCGGTCGCCTTTTCAATATCGCTCGCCGCTCCGGTCGTGCAGCTGCTTTTTCCGAAGATGATTTCTTCGGCCTTTCTGCCGCCGAACATCATGGCGAGCTGCGCGTTGAGCTGATCTTTCGTGTAATTGAAACGGTCGCGTTCCGGAAGCGCGAGCGTCATGCCGAGCGCGCGGCCGCGCGGGATAATCGTCACTTTATGCACCGGCTCGTTGCCGGGAACGCGGAGCCCGACAATCGCATGCCCCGCCTCGTGATACGCGGTGATTTTCTTGTCCTCATCGCTTACGACGAGCGAACGGCGCGCGGTCCCCATCATCACTTTATCCTTGGCATCTTCAAAATCGCTCCGTGCGGCCATTTTTTTATTCCGCCGCGCGGCGAAAAGCAGAGCTTCATTCACCAGGTTCGCGAGGTCGGCGCCGGAGAAATGCACGGTACCGCGGGCGATAACCTTGAGGTCTACGTCGGGAGCGATCGGCTTTCCCCGCACATGCACCGCAAGGATTTTTTCTCTCCCCACGACATCGGGCAAGGGCACCGTAACCTGCCGGTCAAACCGGCCCGGGCGAAGGAGCGCCGGGTCAAGAATGTCGGGCCGGTTCGTCGCCGCTACAATGATGACCGCTTCGTGGGTGTCAAAACCGTCCATCTCAACGAGGATTTGGTTCAAGGTCTGCTCGCGTTCGTCGTTGCCGCCGCCGAGTCCTGCGCCACGATGACGCCCGACGGCGTCTATCTCGTCAATGAAAACGATACAAGGAGCATTTTTCTTCGCTTGCTCAAACATTTCCCTGACGCGGCTCGCGCCGACGCCGACGAACATTTCAACGAAATCGGAGCCGGAAATGGTGAGGAACGGGACATTCGCCTCTCCCGCAACCGCGCGCGCAAGAAGCGTCTTCCCCGTGCCGGTCGGGCCGATCAAAAGCACGCCCTTGGGGATTTTCGCGCCAAGCGCTTGGAACTTTCGCGGGTCGCGGAGATACTCCACGATTTCCCGCACCTCTTCCTTCGCTTCGTCAATGCCCGCGACATCCGCAAAAGTAACGCGCCTCTGGTCCCACGTCAGAAGCTTTGCCTTTGAGCCGACGAAGTTCTGCATGCGGCCCAGGGGGCCGCCGCTCTTCGCCATCCATCGTATCAGGACGACCCACAAAACGACGAGAATGGCAAAGGGGAGGAGCGCGAGAAAGAGTTGGCCCAGAAGCGACGGCTCCGGCGGAGCGTTGACGGAAAAGCGCACATTGCGCCGTTCAAGGCGGTCCGCCAAAAACGCATCATTCGGCGGAACCCGAGTTTTGAAGGACGAGCCGTCGCGGAGATTCCCGCGCATAATGTCGCCCTCTAACTCCGCCGAAACGACCGCGCCGATTTCCAGTTTTGTGAGGAACTCCGAATACGGAATGACGCCGGGTTCCTTATCGGGCGCGGGCGCATTGAGCTTTTGAAAAGCGACTACCAAAAGCAGAAACACGACCAAAAACAAGAGATTGCTGTTCTTCCGCACCGCTTCGTCTCCTCAGCGCATATTCCATTATGAAGAATACGAGGGAAAATGAAGAACGTCAACGTGTGCGTGTTGGTGCGAGACCCGTCATGGCGTGGAGCGCGCAATACGGGCACTTTGCGTCGGCGCATGCCCGGTCCCAAAAAGCGAGGTCTTCAATTTCGCGCGCCGCGGACAATGCGAGCGACCGCACGGCGCGCACTTCCTCGCCGGTTATCGCGAAGCGCTCGGCGCGGTATTTTCCTCCGCGCGCGGGTTCAATAAAATCTATCTCGCCGGACACCATGGAGAAACGGCCGCGGTCATAGTGGTCAAGGAGAAGGCGATAAAAAACAAGTTGGCGCTTGAAGTCGCCGGTTGAGGTTTTGGTCGCTCCTTCAATGTGATTCCGCGATTTCGGAGCGCCGGTTTTGTAATCAACAACATTTACATCGCGTCCGGCGAGAAGCTCCACCTTATCAAGCGTGCCGCGCAAACGGAGGCCGCCCGTTCTCCCCTCATCGCGCGGCAGAAGAACATCTACCTTGAATTCGTTTATGATGTTCCGCGGCCACGACGCGCGGCGCGCCTCATAATATCCGCGGAGCGCCGCTTCGCCCTTTTTGAGCGCGTCCTCAAAATCGGACTCATGAAACGGCTGCGCGCGCGCGTAATCGCGGAACATTGTAACGAGTCCTTCCGCGCCGATATCGCCGTCCTCACGCCAGCGGTCAAAAAAATATCTGAGTGCGGCGTGTGCGGCAGTGCCGAACATAAGGTGCTTCACCGGCGCCTGCGGGATCCGAAGCAGATTGTTGTAAAAATACTTCCACGGACATGAAAGATAGTTATTGAGCGCGGTCACCGAAAGCCCCTGTTCCTGAAAAAGACGGTTTAAAAATGCTTTGTCGGCGGCGGGGGCGGGTCGCGCGGCAGGCGGATGCAGGAATACCTCTGTCTGCGCGGTCTTTTCAAACGGCGCGGTCGGTATGACGCGGAGATGCCCGTCCCCGATCTCTTCCACGCATTGGAACGGAAGCGCCGGCGCGCCCCGTTCGTTCTCGCGCGCGTATGAAAGAAAGACGCCGACACGCGCGCGTGTCAAGGCGACATAAAAGAGACGGCGTTCGTCGTCAATGTCCGCGGAGTCGCCGCGCTCCGTTCCCGTCGGGATATCAAAATGGGTAACGGAGCGGCGGTTGCCCCATATGCCGTCGGCAACATGTATGAGGTACACATAATCAAATTCCAACCCCTTTGCTTTGTGCGCGGTCATAAGCCGCACGCGGCCCTCGCCGCCTTCTCGCGCGGCCGATTTCAAAAAAATATTGTGTTCTTCCAAAAGGGCGAGGTACGCGACGCAATCCGAAAGCGTCGCGGAACGCTTGGTCTCAACAAGCGCTCTCATTTCCGCAAAAAAACGATTGAGTTTTTCTATATTTTCTGCGGCCCGTTCGTGTGCGCAAGCGGCGGCAAGCAGGCCGGACTCTTCAAGAAGCCGTTCAAGAAAAACAAGGATGCCGTTGTTCGCGGCAAGTGTGCGCAATGAAGCCAGCCGGCGATAGAACTCGTCAACCGTGCGTTCGTGTTCAATACCGGCCGCGCGGCGATGCCGTTTTGACTTGAGCGTTCCGTAGAGAGAAAGCCCGCGGCGCCGCGCGTACGAAATGAGGCGGTATATGTCGAGCGGTTCAAGACCGAGGATGTCAAGGTGCAGGGCGTCAACGAGGCGCCGGTCGTCCCCAAAGTCGTGGACAGCCCGCACGAGTATGATGAGTTTGCGGATAAACGGGTCGGCGAGAATGTTTTGGCTTGATTCAATAACGAAGGGGATGCCGCGCTTTTCAAATACATGCGCGACGGCTTCCGCCTCGTGGTTCGTCCGATACAAAACGGCGATCTCGGACGGCGGAACGCCCTCGTCTACGGCGCGCCTGACGGCATCGGCAAGAAAAAGAAGCTCGTGTTCAGGGTGTGAAAAAGCGCGGACCTCGATCGGAGTGCCTGTATCGCGCCCCGCCGCGACGAGGCGCGTCGCAAGCTCGTTTGCGAATGCGTGAGGGACGGCTCGTTTTGCTATCATGCTCCCCGCCGCGTCAAGGATGGACTGGGTTGAGCGATAATTATGCGAGAGCGTGATGACGGGCGCGTCGGGGTAACGCTTCGTGAAATACAAAAAATTATCAAGGGACGCGCCCTGAAAGCGGAAGATCGCCTGTTTCTCGTCGCCGACGACGAAAAGGTTTGGCGAAGCGTGATATGACGCAAGGAGTTCGAGAAGCCGGTTTTGCGCGCGATTCGCGTCCTGATGCTCGTCGGCGAGAAAATAGTGGTATGTTTCCTGCAATTCAAGAAGCACATCGGGGTTGCGAAGAAGCGCCTGAATCGTTTCAAGGATCATGTCGTCATAGTCGTACACGTTCCGTTCGCGAAGCTCCCGTTCGTATTTTTGGTAGACCGCCAAAAGTTCTTCATTCTTGTCAATGCGTTTTTTCTGCGCCGCATACACGCCCTTCATGCGGCCCGCATATACGCCGTCTTGGTACACGAGGTCGGGTATCGCGTGAAAATCGCGCCGCTGCTTCGCGATGGTCTCCGCGACATCGGGCGGCGCTGCGTTGTCCTGTTTGAGCTCGCTTATTTTCGCGGCAATCGGGTGGAGATAAAAAAACGCATTGCCGAACGGTTTTAATTTTGAAAGCGACGACGACGCGATGCATTCCTTGAGGAGAGAGAAACGCTCAACGTCGTTCATGTGGCGTGCGCCGATGATGCGCGGAAAAGCGTCGGGGTAGGTGCGGATAACGTCGTTGCAAAAACTGTGGAAGGTGTGTATTCCCACGCGATATCCGCCGCTGCCGATTATGTGAACCAACCGCTTGCGCATTGAAAAAACGCCCGACTCGGTGAATGTCAGGGCAAGGATGGCGTCCGGCGGCGTGTCGGTTTTCCGAAGAATGTTCGCGATGCGAAGCGTCAGGATCTGCGTCTTGCCGGTGCCGGGTCCCGCGAGAACCATAACGGGGCCTTCAATGGAATCAACGGCCTTTTTTTGGTCGGGGTTTAGTTTCCTGTATTCTGCAAAAAACCTCTGTTGAGCCATGGCTTTGTGCAGGAATTATAACACCAACCTTGCGAACAAACATCAAAAAAGGACCGTCCTTGGGGGCGGTTATCCACAGTTTTTTCCACAGTTAACTGCTAGCGACTGCTAGTAATTCTCCAGCCGCTTTGCCCGCTCGTGCTGGCGGATTTTCTCATGCGCTTTGGCTTCAATTTGGCGAATGCGTTCACGGGTAACGCCGAACTCGCGCCCCACCTCCTCAAGCGTGTGTATGACGCCGTCGGTAAGGCCGTGGCGCATCTCCAAAATTTTCCGTTCCTTCGGCGTTAATTCCCCCAAAATCTCCTGGATCTGGTCGCGAAGGATCCGAAGCGACGCTTCTTGCGCCGGAGAAGCGATACGGTCATCCTCAATAAAATCCCCGAAAGTTGATTTCTCGTCATCGTCGCCCACCGGACTTTCAAGCGAAATGGTGTCTTGGTCAATGCTCTGGATAATGTGTATTTTTTTCACGTCAAGGCCCATCTCCGCCGCGATCTCCTCGGGCAGCGGGTCACGCCCCAAATCCTGTGAAAGGCGGCGCACGACCTGCTTATATTTCGCGATGGTTTCAACCATGTGAACGGGGATGCGGATGGTGCGCGATTGGTCGGCAAGCGCGCGGGTGATCGCTTGCCTGATCCACCACGTGGCATACGTTGAGAACTTGTAACCCTTGGTCGGGTCAAATTTTTCAATCGCTTTGAAAAGGCCGATGTTGCCCTCTTGTATGAGGTCAAGAAGCGAGAGATCCCTGCTCCGCCCGACATAGCGTTTTGCGATGGAAACAACGAGGCGGAGATTCGCCTTCGCAAGCAGGTTTTTCGCTTCTTCGTCGCCCCCCTGGATCCGGCGCGCGAGCGTTTTTTCGTCCGATGCGGTAATAAGCGGATATTTGCCGATTTCCTTCAAATACATTTGGATTGAGTCAATGGACGATTCGTCGCCTCCGCCGCGGTATCTTCCTTCAACGACCGCCTCTTTCCCATCGCCGTCAAGAAGCGTCCCGCTTTCAACAATATCAATCCCTTCGCCGCTTAACCGGTCGTAGAGGGATTCCAAAAAAGGAATGTCGTCCTCTATTGTCGGGAATGCCTTTAAAATCTCGTCATGCGTCACAAAACGCCGGTCTTTGCCTCGGGCGACCAGCTGGTCAACGCGATGTGTGACATCGGCTTGTTTGTGAGACGGCGCCCTCTCCCGCGGAGAATGCTTCGGCGTAGCGGCGCGTTTTGCTTTCTCCTTCCGAAGATGCGCCGCCGCGACAGTGCGGCGGGGATGCCTCGCAACCGCCGCTTTCTTCCGGCGGTGCATACGCGGCGTCCCCTTGCGAGAGCCGCTCCGCCGCGGCGGCGCGCTTTTTCTTTTTTTGTTTTTTGAGGGACGTTTGTGAGACATGGCACTATTTTGAAAATGCGCGCAACCGCTCCGAAAGCGCGTGCAACTCCCGCGAAACGCTTTGGCATGCGCGCAGCAACTCTTCCGTCCGTTCTTCGCTCTGCGCCCGTTCCGCCGCCTGAAGTTCTTTAAGCGTCTCCGCGAGGCGCCGCTTCAAGACTCGTTCCTCGCCGCGGGCGCACAATTCTTCAAACTCGGCGGCGAGGCGCGGCGCTTCGGTATCAGTATAATACATTTCCGCCTCAAATAACATGCGGCCCTGCGCCGCCGTATCGTAGCGCGCGATATTTTCCGTGAACGTTTTTCCCGTAACGCGCAACAAGCGTTCGTCGGCGCTTCCGAGATCAATCGGCGGCGCAGGCATTTTTTTTGTCCACAAAAGCAAACCGAGAAGCCGGCGCAGGACCGCATCGGGAGCGGCTTCTCCCCCCGCCTTCTCGGGCGGCGCGATGCGCTTCTCTTTTGATCCGGGCAAACTCGCGCCCGCTTCCGGCGAAGGCGATGGTTTTACGCGGCGCACCGATTCCCATATCGCTTCTTCGGGAAGCGCAAGCTCCTCCGCTATGCGGCTGACAAAATGCGCCTGCTCAATGGGGCTGCCGAGGCGCGCGACGAACGGCACCACCGCCTGCTCAACGCGCGTGCGGTATGCATGCGCGTCGCCGCCGTGTTCTTCTTTGAGGATGGCGAGGTAAAACTCGATGACATGCATGGTCCGTTCCGCGATCTCGTTCCAACGTGAGGCGTCTGCCGCCGCAACCGATGCCGGATCCTCGCCGTGAGGCAAGCGGATAAGGAGAACCGAGAAGCCGCGGGTAAGCGCGCGGCCGACGCTTCGCTCAAGCGCCGCGCGTCCCGCGGCGTCGGCGTCAAATGCGAAGATGAGGGTGTTCGCCATACGCCTGAGAAAATCCAAATGGTCATCGGAGAGCGCCGTTCCGGACGGCGCGACGGCGTACTCAATGCCCGCCTGGTGCGACAGCACGACGTCCATCTGCCCTTCCACGACCATTGCTTTCCCGAGGCGCCGCATGTGGCTTTTGGCCTTGCTCAACCCGTAAAGAAGCTTTGACTTGTGGAACAGCGGGGTTTCGGGACTGTTGACGTATTTTGCCGTCGCCCCGTCCTCTGTCCCGAAAATACGTCCCGAAAACCCGACAACGCGGCCGCTTGCGTCCGCAATGGGAAACATGATGCGGCTGCGAAAACGGTCATAGAGACGTCCGTCGCTGCCGCGGATTGCGCACCCGCTTTCAAAAAGGTCTGCGTCGCGGAAACCTTCGTTCCGCAAGAACGTCGTAAGCGCTTGCCACGACGCCGGCGCAAAACCGACGCGGAACGCGCGCGCGGTCTCCGGCGAAACGCTTCGCGCGGCGAGATATGCGCGCGCGTCGGCGTTGCGCGCGAGTTCATTCTCAAAAAAACGCGCGGCGGACTCAAGGACTCGAAAAAGACGCGCGCGCGCCTCATCTTCCGCCGGATGGTACGACCGAAGCGGCACCCCCGCCCGTTCGGCAAGCACTTTTAACGCGCCCGAAAAATCAAGCCCCTCCATGTCTTGAACGAACTGGAAAACATCCCCGCCGTTGTCGCACCCGAAACAATGGTACGTGTCCCGTTCCGGCGAAACAAAAAAAGAAGGGGTTTTTTCATTATGGAAAGGACACCGAGCTTTGTAATTCTTACCCGCCCGCTCGAGCTTCACGTATGAAGAGACGACATCAACGATGGAGAGGCGCTCTTTGATTTGCTCGACGGGAGAAGACATGCGAAAAGTATAACACGAACAAAAACGCGCAACCGCGCGGGACCAGACGACCCGCTTTCAGTCCCGCCGCGCCCTTTCCACCCGTCGTTTACGAAGCCGCCGTTCCTTTCGTTTCTTCCGCCTCTTCCGTCTCGTCTTTACTTTTCCGTTCTTTCTTGCTCGGTGCGTAAAAACCGGTCCCCGCAGGAATGAGACGGCCGAGAATGACGTTTTCTTTCAAACCGCGCAGCGTATCCACGGCGCCGCGGAGCGCGGAACGGATGAGGACGCGCGTGGTGTTTTGGAACGAAGCGGCCGACAAAAAACTCTGGGTCGTAATGGCGACTTCCGAAATACCGAGTATCGCCTGGTCCGCCTTTGCTTCCTCGCCCCCCTCGCCCCGCACGCGTTCATTCTCCTCCTCAAAAAGGACCGCTTCAACCACGTCGCCGACGGTAAAGCGCGTATCACCGATATGGCGAATGCGCCGCCGCGAGAACATTTGCCGTACGATGACCTCAATGTGCTTCCGCGAAATGGACGCTCCTTGAAGGTCGTATATCCGAGCGATCTCATTAATGACGTAATCCTCCGCGACGGTTTGGCCGCCGTACTTAAAGAGGTCGGACAAGTCGGCGGACCCATCCGTGATGAGGTCTCCCTTCGTGACCTCGTTTCCGACGGCGACGGTCGGGGTCCTGCCGAAGGGAATTACATACTCGATCGCTTCGGCTTTTCCGCGCCGCGGGCCGCTCTCCGGCAGAATGACGATTATCTGCTCCCGCTTGGCGCCTTTTTTAATGTCAATGACTCTCCCGTCGTCGTGGCAGACCGTTGCCGGTATCTTCGGCGGGCGGCGTTCAAAAATCTCCTCAACGCGCGGCAAACCCATGGTAATATCCTCGCCGGCAACGCCTCCCAGGTGGAAGGTGCGCATCGTGAGCTGGGTGCCCGGTTCGCCGATTGCCTGTGCCGCGACGATGCCGACCGCTTCTCCCATTGCAACGGGACGGTAGCGGCCGAGGTCAAGGCCGTAGCATGCGCGGCACAAGCCGCGCCGCGCCTTGCAGGCAAGCGGTGTCCGCACAAAAATTTCTCCGACTTCGCGCGCTTCAATTTCGCGGACATGCGCGCGGCGAAGCAGCGTGCCTTTCGGTACCACAACCTTTCCGGACGATGAAATGGCGTCTTTCGCCAAAACGCGGCCGCCGATGATTTTCACAAGCGGCACGCCGATGCCAGAAATATCCGCCTTGGGGTCGATCCGCCGGCCCATTCTGTCGCCGCAATCCTCCTCGGAAATGATGACGTCCTGCGCCACATCCACCAAACGGCGGGTAAGATACCCCGCTTTCGCGGTCTGGAGCGCGGTCGCCGTGAGACCATACCGAGCTCCGTGCGTCGTAATGAAGTATTCAACGGGCGTCAGTCCCTCCTTGTATGAAGAGATGACCGGATGGGACAAGGCGCGGCCGACGGTGTTCGTGATGAGCCCTTTCATGCCGGACATTTGGGTGATTTGGCCGATCTGGCCGCGCGCGCCGGATTTCCACATGTCGTATACCGGGCCGTTCTGGTCAAGCGTCTGCGGCATTTTTTCCTCAATGGAAAGCTTCGTGCGATGCCATATCTCTATCGTTTTGCGATACCGTTCGTCTTCGGACAAAAGCCCTTCCTCATATTGTTTTTTAAGCTGCTCCGTCATGCCGAGCGCGGACGAAACGATGTCCGCCTTTTCCTCCGGAACGCGCATGTCGCTGTAGCTCCACGTGATGCCGGATTTCGTTGCGTACTTAAAACCGAAGTCCTTGATGCGGTCAAGAATGGAAGCGACTTGTTCAAAATCATATTGGTCGATCAGGTTGTTGATGATGTCCGCGATCAATTTGCGGTCAACGTCTTCGTTGATGAAAGGATACTCGCTCGGCAAAATACTGTTGAACAAAAGCCGTCCGACCGTCGTTTCAAACGGCACGCCGCTGAAAACCGCGTATTTGGGGCTGTCGGTCCCAAGAACCTTGACCGCCGCGCGCAGGTCAACGTCGCCGAAATCGTACACCGTGATCGCTACGTTCGGGCTCGGAAAAATCTTGCCCTCACCGCGCGCGCCGGATATTTTTTTCGTTACCCAAAAACAGCCGAGAACGATGTCAAGCATCTTTGCGGACACGGTCGGCTCCGCGTTGCCCGGTTTCAGGATGTTTTTGTCCGCCGCCATTATCTCGCGCGCTTCCGTTTGCGCTTGTTCGGAGAGCGGCACGTGGACCGCCATTTGGTCACCGTCAAAGTCGGCGTTGAACGCGGGGCACACGAGCGGATGAAGTTCAATGGCGTCGGTCTCCAGAAGGACCGGCTTGAACGCTTGAATGCCGAGGCGGTGGAGCGTCGGCGCGCGGTTCAACAAAACGTATTTATCCTTGATGACCTCTTCCAAGATCGCCCACACTTCAGGCCCCGCTTCTTCAATGAGGCGGTTTGCGCCGCGAATGTTGAACGCGAGCTCCCGTTCAAGTATTTTTGAAATGACGAACGGACGGAACAATTCAAGCGCCATGTGTTTCGGCAGTCCGCACTGGTTCAGGCGCATGGTCGGGCCGACGACGATGACGGAGCGGCCCGAATAATCAACGCGCTTCCCCAGGAGATTTTGCCGGAACAACCCCTGCTTGCCCTTCAGATTTTCCGCAAGAGATTTCAGTTCCCGTTTTTGGTTCATCGCTTGCACGGGAGAAGAGCCGCGCCGCATGGCGTTGTCAATCAACGAGTCAACCGCTTCCTGCAAGATGCGCTTTTCATTGCGCAAAATGACTTCTGGCGCCCGCACGTCAATCAACTTCTTCAGGCGGTTGTTGCGGTTGATGACGCGGCGGTAGAGGTCGTTCACGTCCGAAGTCGCGTGCCGGCCGCCGTCAAGCGGGACCATCGGCCGAAGCGCGGGCGGCATCACCGGTATGACGGAAAGGAACATCCATTCCGGCCGCACGCCGGCATGCCGAAGCGAACGCACGAGGCCGAGCCGCTTGTGGAGCTTCCCGCGCGCCGCCGCAGGCGCGTGGAGAAGAGCCTCGCGAAGCGACGCCTCCTCCGCCGCAAGGTCCATCCGCGAGAGCATCTTATACAGCGCTTCCGCGCCGATCTCGGCGGAAAAAACCGTGCTGAAGCGCATGGAAAAACGCTGGTATCGGGCGCCGTCAAGCACAAGACCGACCTTGAGCCCTTCAAGTTCCTGTTTTGTCTGGTTGAAAAGTTCTTTGATGCGCGCCTGCTCGTTTTTGTCGGCGGCCGTCTTGAGGCGCGTTTTCAATTCCGAGGCAAGGTCGCGCTCCACGCGCTTCCGTTCGTCTTCGTGGATTTCCGTTATGATGTACCCCGAAAAATAAATGACGCGTTCAACGTCCGCAAGCGTTAAGTCCAGGAGCAAACCGACGCGCGAGGGGATATTACGCACGAACCAGATGTGCGCGACCGGCGACGCAAGCTCAATGTGTCCCATGCGCTCGCGACGGACGATGGAACGCGTCACTTCAACGCCGCATTTCTCGCACACGATGTTCTTGTAGCGAATGCGCCGATATTTGCCGCAGTAACACTCGTAATCCTTTGAGGGGCCGAACGTGCGTTCATCGAACAAACCGCCTCGTTCGGCGCGGCCGGTGCGATAGTTTATGGTCTCCGCTTTCATCACTTCGCCGTGCGACCACGAACGGATGTTGTCGGGGGACGCCAATTTCAAAATCATGGCGTTGAAGTCGCGGGAAAATTGGATGTCGTTGTGTTGTGTCGTTGCCATAAAAGCGCGCGGCGTTACGCGGAGGCGGGCGGTTTAGTGGTTGCTAACTCAACGTTCAGCGCGAGCGAACGCAGGTTGTGAAGCAGCACCTTGAACGATTCGGGAATGTTGACGCTCCGGATGTCCTCGCCTTTGATGATTGAGTCAAACGCCGCGGCGCGGCCGAAGATGTCGTCTGATTTGATGGTAATCATCTCTTGCAAGATGTGGGCGGCCCCGTATCCTTCAAGCGCCCAGACCTCCATTTCTCCGAATCGCTGGCCGCCGCTTTGCGCTTTGCCGCCGAGCGGCTGTTGGTGAATGAGCGAATACGGGCCGATGGAGCGCATGTGGATCTTGTCTTCAACCATGTGGTGCAATTTCAAAACGTACATGTAGCCGATCGCGACGTCCTGCGCGAACGATTCTCCGGTGCGTCCGTCAAAAAGCGTTACCTTGCCGCTTTCGGGGAATCCCGCGCGCGTGATCTCTTCTTTGATCTCTTGTTCCGTCGCACCCAAAAACGGCGGGGTGATCGCCTGGTAGTTGAGCGTGCGCGCGGCAAGCCCGAGATGCATTTCCAATATCTGGCCGAGGTTCATGCGCGATGGGACGCCGAGCGGCGTCAAAATGATGTCAACGGGGGTGCCGTCGGCGAGATACGGCATTTCCTCAATGGGAAGCACTTTTGAGATGACGCCTTTGTTGCCGTGGCGGCCCGCCAGCTTGTCGCCGACTGAGATGTTCCGCAGCTGCGCGACGTCCACGTGAATGCGCTTGATGATGCCCGGCTCAAGATTGGCGCCGTGTTCGCGTGAAAATACGCGCACGCCGATGACGCGTCCTCGCTTGCCGTGTTCCAGCCGCTTTGACGTGTCTTTCACGTCGCGCGCTTTTTCACCGAAAATTGAGCGGAGCAGACGCTCTTCGGGCGTTAATTCCGCCTCGCCTTTGGGAGTAATTTTACCGACGAGAATATCATTGGGGCCGACTTCGGAACCGATCATAACGACCCCCTCTTCGTCAAGATTTTTGAGTTTTGTTTCGCCGACGTTCGGAATATCCGGGGTTGTCACTTCCGGTCCCAGTTTCGTATCGCGCACGTCAACGATGAATTCCTCAATGTGAATTGAGGTGAACACCGCATCCCGAACGAGGCGTTCGGAGATGACGATCGCGTCTTCATAATTTGCGCCGCTCCACGACAGGAAAGCGACGAGTGCGTTCTGCCCGAGCGCAAGCTCGCCGCCGACGGTTGAGGATGTGTCCGCAAGCACTTCGCCTTTTTTGACTTTGCCGCCGACCGCAACGCTCGGCCGCTGGTGGAAAACGGTAAAGTCATTGGTGCGCGCGAAATTCACCAAACGGTATTCTTTCTCCGTTCCCTTCTTGTTTTTGACGACAATTTTGCGCGCATCAACGTACGAGGCGATTCCGTCTTCCGTCGCAACGACCATGCGGCCCGAGTCAACCGCCGCGCGGCGCTCCATGCCCGTCGCCACGAGCGGCGCGTGCGGAATAATGCACGGCACCGCCTGCTTTTGCATGTTTGAACCCATGAGAGCGCGGTTCGCGTCATCGCGTTCAAGGAACGGGATGAGCGATGTCGCGACGGAAAACGGCTGCGAGGCGGCGACGTCAATCAACTGGACGTCGCGCGGAGGGACCAGTTTGATCTCACCACCCGGGCCTGCGGCGCGCACTTCAACGAACGGATCCGTAATGGCGCCTTTCTCATTCGTTGAGGTGGCGGCGTGGGTAATGTTGTATGCCTCTTCTTCAAGGGCGTTCAAATAGACAATGTCGTTTGACACGACGCCGTTCTTGACTTTTGCGTACGGCGTTTCAACGATGCCGAAATCATTCAGCCGCGCATAGAGCGAAAGGCGGAGAATGAGGCCGATGTTTTGGCCTTCGGGCGTTTGTATGGGGCACACGCGGCCGTAGTGCGAGGGGTGAACGTCGCGGACTTCAAAGCCCGCCCGTTCGCGCGTCAGACCGCCGGGTCCGAGCGCGGAAAGCGTCCGCAGTTGTTCAAGCTCGTCCAGAATATTTTTCTGGTTCATGTGCTGGGACAACGAGTTCGTATTGAAAAATTCCTTGAGCGACGCTTGAAGCGGTCGGGGGTTCATGAGCTGCACCGGCAGCGTCGTGTCGGGATCAATGGTGGACATGCGGTCCTGGATATTCCGCTTGATGCGCGTCAAACCGACCCGCAAACGTTGCTGCAGCGTTTCGCCGACGAGACGGACGCGGCGGACGCCGAAGTGGTCGATGTCGTCCCCTTTCGCCCCCGGTGTCGTGTTGAGCTTCACGATATGCGTAATGATGGCGACGAGATCGTTGAGCGTCACCACTTTCCCCTCTTTGGTTTTTGCGCCCTGGTGCGCGGCGGTCTCCCCGCCGAAGAGCGAATTAAAACGATACCTCCCGACGAGCGAGAGATCGTATTTCTCCGAGCTGAAGATTGAAAGAATGAAATCGCGCGCGTGTTCGGGGGTCGCCAGCGTGCCGTCGCGCAACCGGCGATATACTTCAATAAAAGATTCGCCGGCGTTTTTTGCGATGTCTTTTTCGAACGAACGGGCGATAAACCGCTCTGCGTGTTCGTTCCCTTTGAAAAGCGCCTTCAGCTCGTCGTCGCTCGCGCCGTTGCCGAAAATGCGCAAAAGCGACGAAACGGGGAACTTTCGTTTCTTGTCAATGCGCACGGCAACGGTGTCGTCCGTTTCCGTTTCAAACTCAACCCATGCGCCGCGCGCCGGTATGATTTTTGCGCCGAAAAATGCGCGGCCGCGCGCGAACTCCTCGGTAAATGTCACGCCGAATGAACGCGTGAGTTGGGAAACAATGACCCGTTCGTTGCCGTTAATGATAAACGTGCCGTGATCGGTCATGAGCGGGAAGTCTGCGAAAAAGATCTCCTGTTCTTTTTCCGTATTGAGGATTTTGTTCTTCAGCCGAATACGCATCCGAAGCGGCGATTCAAGCGTCAGTTTGTTTTCCTTCGCATAAAACTCATCATAGGCGGGCGGCGAGAACTCAAAACTCAAAAACTCAAGTTCAAATTTTTTTCCGGAATAATCAGAAATGGGAGAGAACTCTTTTGTGAGTTCCGCGATGCCGTTCGTCAAAAGCCATTCATACGAAGCGCGCTGGCTTTCAACCAGGTTCGGCATTTCTATCATCGGTTTTTTATACCGAGAAAAATATTTTTTCGTTTGCGTTGCCATGATGCGGGGATGGTATTACGCGCGCGCAAAACAAGGCGGCGCATCTGCCGTTGCCTTGTTTAAATGAAAAAACATCAAAAAAGACCCTCGATCATACACTCTCGGGGTTTTTGCTCGTAGTAAAGGTTAGCGTGCGGTCATGAGAACCTCTAACATGGCGCAGAGCGCCATATGGGCCGCGGGACGATTACGAACGGCCCTGCACGGGGACGCACATCCGCTACTCAATCAGACATTCAATATGGGGGAAGTATAGCAAGGTCTAAAAAATTGTCAACCCTCTTTTTATTTTTAGCGGGGATACTGGCGTCCCGGCTGCCGCCAGATATGCGCTCTTTGAAGTAAAAAGGCCTTGTTTTATTGACTCATCGTGGGATTCGCCTCGTTGTTTTCGTTCCAACGCGCTATAGGTTGTCAAGAATGGTTATCCACAGGATGAGCAACGACAAGGCGTCTCTCTTCATGAGGGGCGTTTCCCGGCGCGCGCATGCCGCCATGCTTTGATTTTTGTGTGGTTGCCGGAACGAAGCACGGCCGGAACGCGGTACGTTTTCCCTTTCCATATGAGAACTTCGGGGCGGGTGTAGTGCGGATATTCAAGAGCGCGCACGTCAGGCGCTTTTTTTTCATTTTTGAGGAGAAAATCCCAATGTGACTCCTCCGCAAGGGACTCGCACGCGATAACACCCGGAATGAGGCGCGAAACGGAGGAGACAACGACCATGGACGCGACATCGCCGTCGGTCGTAACATACGGGCCGATCGAGATCTCTTCGGCATGCAATGCTCGCGCGACGCGCTCGTCAATTCCCTCATAGCGGCCGCTGATGAGGATGATGCGCGCATATTTCTTCGCCCAGTCGGAAGCGGTTTTTTGAGTGAACGGTTTTCCTTTCGCGGAAAGAAGCGCGATCTTTGTTTTTGCGTCCGGTTTCTTTCCCCGAAAAATACGGCCGACGGCGCGAAGTATCGGCTCTGCTTTCATGACCATACCGGCTCCCCCGCCGTACGGCTTGTCGTCCGTTGTCCGATGCGCATCTTCCGCAAAATCACGGGGATTATGGAACTGCACGGATATTTTTTTACGTTTCTCCGCACGTCCGATAACGGAGTGCTTGAAATACGAGAAATTTTCGGGAAAAAGTGTGACGATGTGAAAACGGATCATATGCGGTAATTGTAACAGGCGCGGACGAAGCGCGCCCTCAAACGAAAACCCCGCCGCGGCGGGGTTTTCGTTTGAAAAGAAGGTAAAAGCTAGAGCTTAAGATCTTCCATCGCTTGATCAACCTCCCGCGTCGCGCTCCGGCGCAGACTTCCCGCCGGTTCATTGATCTTCAGATTGACCCGCGCGTGGTTTTTGAGACCGACAATGCGCAACAGCGTGCGGATCGCTTTTGCCGTCGCGCCGCCGCGGCCAATGATGACACTCATGTCAGGCGCCGCGACATCGAGCGTGAGAAGAACTCCCATTTCATCAACGGTTCTCGTCACCTTGACGGCATCGGGGGAATCGACCAACGACTTAACGAGATATTCCAGAAATTCCTGGTCTTTTTCTACCATAAAACTAGAACGATCCTAAACTTGTAAAGACAGACCTGCCACGAGATCCGACGGTATTGAACCCCGCTGGTTGAAACAAATGGTACATGAAGCGACCGCTTTCTGTCAAGCTTTTTCTCGCGCCGCATTGTCCTCCGCACTCTGCGGAGGAAGGGGCTCGGCGGCTTTCTCTTCTTTCGGAACGGGCGCCGCGACGCTCGCGGAAGCGGTCTCTTCCGTTTTGGATTCTCCTTTCGTCTTTCTCTTCCGTGACGCAACGTCGCGTTTTACTCCCGTGATGACCCCGTGGCGTATCAAGAGGTTGTGCATCGTGTCGGATGCCTGCGCCCCTTCCTTCATGCGCGCCGCGATGCGCTCGCGCTTCAGGTCGGCGGCGTGGGTGCGCGCGTTGTACCAGCCGAGGATCTCAAGAAATTTTCCGCTGCGCGTCCCGTGACGAGAGTCGGTTAAAACCACCCGAAAGTGGGGCTGCCCTCGTTTGCCGAAGCGTTGGAGGCGGATCTTTAACATGGTTCGTATGCTAACAAAAGCAAAGCGAAGACGCAACATCCTCACAAAAAAGAAAGTGCCCCGGCAAAGATGCGGGGCAAGGGCTCCCACCGGCGCGGCGCGGGGAGGGGGGGGTTCCCAAGGGGGACTGGGAGCGCCGCGCCGGTGGAACTCGGAAACTCTCACGAAAAACTTCCTATCCCAAAGGTTAGCGATAAAGCGAGCAAATGTCAAGAACCCTAGAAATGGCATGCGCTCCGTGGTACAACTGAATGATGCACAAGAAAAAACCTGCGTCTCGGCGCGCCCGAGAACTGTCCGCCGACGGAACGCTTCGCATCGGGAGGAACGGCATCGGATATTTTCGCGGCGACGGCGCAGAGGAAGAAATTGAGATTGACCCCGCGTATTTGAACACCGCGCTCCACGGCGACCGCGTGCGCGTCCGCCTTGACCCCGTGCGTCGGGAACCGCAAACCGGCGAGGTCGCGGCGATCCTTTCGCGCGCAAAAGAACGTTTCGTCGGAACGCTTAAAAAAGAAAACGGCGTTCTTTTCATTGACCCTGACGACCGCCGCATGTACACCGATATCATTATTCCGGAGGGAAAAAACAAAAACGCGCGCGTGGGTACCAAGGTGGTCGGGAAAATCGGTGCGTGGGACGACCCGAAAAAGAATCCGGTCGGCGAAGTGGCGCGCGTCCTCGGCGCGGTCGGGAACAATGAAGTGGAAATGGAGGCGATCGTCCTTGACCGCGGTTTTGCATCAACCTTTCCCGAAGCGGCGGAGCGCGCGGCGCAGAGCTTGAAACGCGACGCGCCCCGCATGTTTAAAACGGAAGAAGCGATGCGGCGCGACCTCCGCGCGCACACCGTCTTCACCATTGACCCTGAAGACGCAAAGGACTTTGATGACGCGCTTTCGGTCCGCGCGCTTCCCAACGGCCGTTTTGAGGTCGGCGTGCACATTGCCGACCCGACGTTTTACGTCCCCCGCGGGTCGGTCCTCGACCGAGAGGCGGCGCTGCGCGGCACTTCGGTTTATCTCGTTGACCGGACCATTCCCATGCTGCCGGAGGTGCTGTCAAACGATCTCTGCAGTTTGAATCCGGACGAAGACAAACTCTCCTTCTCCGCTATTTTTGAACTGACGGCGGACGCCGCCGTCACCGAGCGGTGGTTCGGCAAAACGATCATACGCTCGTCAAAACGGTTCTCCTACGAAGAAGCGCAAGAAGCGCTTGACAGCCGCCGCGGGCCGTACGTCGAACAGCTTCTCACGCTCAACCGCCTCTCACGCGCACTGGCGAAAAAACGCACGGACGCCGGCGCGATCGAGTTTGACCAGCGGGAGGTGCGCTTCAAGCTCGATTCCCGCGGCGTTCCGATCGGCGTCTACGAAAAACGGCGGCTTGCAACCCACAAACTTATTGAACAATTCATGGTGCTCGCCAATAACGAAGTCGCGCACTTCATGTCAACGCGCGACAAAAAAATTGACGAGACGTTCGTATACCGCGTTCACGACATACCGAACGAAGAGCGCATGAACGAGATCGTCAACCTGATGCACGCGCTCGGGTACGATGTTCCGCGCGGCAAGACGCGATGGTCGGCCCGCGACGTGAACGCACTCCTTCAAATGGCAAAGGGCAAGGCGCATGAGGACATCGTGGAGCTTGCGACCATTCAGGCGATGGCGAAGGCGGTTTACTCAACAAAAAACATCGGGCATTTCGGCCTTTCGCTTTCCCACTACACGCATTTCACCTCGCCCATACGCCGCTATCCCGACATGATGGCGCACCGCCTTCTTGCGCGCTATCTTGCGGGAGCGCGGGTCCCTGCCGGAGATCTCCACGAGTACGAGGCGCTCTCGCGCTACGCGACGGAGCGGGAGATCGCGGCGCAAGATGCCGAGCGCGCCTCGCAGAAATTCAAACACGCCGAATACATGGCAAAACGGGTCGGCACAACGTACGACGGCACTATCACTGGCTTCACCGAGAAGGGAATGTTCGTCCGCACCGAAGAGACGCTTTCCGAGGGGATGGTCCGTTTCCGCGACATTAAAGACGACTACTACATGCTTGACGAGACGACCTTCAGCGTCGTGGGGCAGAAAAAGAAGCGAAAGTTCTCCCTCGGCGACAAAGTAAAAATACGCGTTAAAAACGTGAACGTAGAGAAGCGGCTGATCGATTTTGAATTCGCCTGATAATGTAGAACATCGGGTGTTGAACAAAACAATGTTCAACATCGGGTGTTGAACAAGCGGTGTCACGGAAAATGGAGGCGTAACGCCTCCATTTTTATTTCACTTTTATTTTTGCGTACGGCTGCCGATGGCCCCTTTTCTTGTGGTAACGGACCTTCGCGCGAAAACGGACGACGGTTACCTTTTTCCCCCTCCCCTCCTCAACGAACTCCGCCTCAACCTTCGCCCCTTCTACGTACGGCGTCCCGATTTTTGTTTCCGTGCCGTCATCCCACAGAAGCACTTTATCAAACACCACCGTGTCACCGGCGGCATGCCCTCCCCCGAGTTTTTCTATTTTCAGTGCTTTTCCCGGCTCCACTTTATACTGCTTTCCGCCGGTTTCAATAATCGCGAATTTCATAGTGCTCTTATCCTAGATGCAAAGAAGCCAAAAGTCAAACTACTCTTCACCCATCTGCGGTTTCTCAAGAAAAAGCGGCTCGACGCCCGCGTCTTTTCCCGTTATGCGAACGACGTCTTTGTCAATTTTCTTAAACTCCTTGTGCGCCGCGTTGTAATGCGACACCGTCGTCTGCAGCGAACCGCCGAGTTTGTGCAAAAAGCCGTCGTAACTTTCAATGTGCCGCCCCAACTCCCCCACCCGTTTGATGATCCCCTCCGCCCGCTCCTCGATCTGGAGCGCTCGCAGGCCCTGCAGTACGGTCTGGAGATACGCGAGGAACGAGGTCGGCGAGACAATGATGACTTTATATTTGCTTGCGGCGCGCTGGATAAGATTTTCGGTGTCGTCGGTCACCGCGCCGATCTTGTTGACAAGGAGGTCGTAATAGATCGCCTCGTGCGGGATGAACATAAAAGCGAAGTTCATCGTGCGCTCATCAGGCCGCACGTATTTGGCCGTTTCAACGATCCGATTCTTGAGGTCGTTCACGAACACCTTTTCAAGACGCTCGCGCTCGGTCGGGTCTTTTGCCTCCGCGAGGCGGTTGTAATTTTCAAGCGAGAATTTGGAGTCAATGGGGATGATGCGGTCTTTCACAAAAACCACGGCGTCAACGATCTCGCCGTTGGAAAACGCGTACTGCATCTGGTAGTCGTCCGCGGAGAGAACATTTTTGAGGAGCGTTTCAAGGTAATACTCGCCGAGCACTCCCCGCTGTTTCGGATTCTTCAATATGTCCTGAAGATTTTGAAGCTGTTCGGCGAAACCGACCACCTGACGCCCCGTCTCTTTAACCGAGGTCAGCTCCTTGGTGATCTCTTTGATGAGGCTGTGCGATGCGCTGTATTGCTCGCGCATGGAATCGTGCATCTGCCGCTGCGATTCCCCCAGACGGTCATCAAGCGTCTTGGTAAGCGCGGCGATCTGGTTCTGTATAAGCGTCAAACTGCCGACGCCGCTGTCGGCGCTTCGCTCCCGCGAGCGAAAGAGGGCCCAAAGGAAAATCCCCGCCGCAAGAGCGCCGACCGTGATACCGATGCCGAGCAGGAAGTAATTCATGGGTTATGTGACCGCCGAGCTCAGAGAAGCAGGCTCGCGGCAAAAAAGCCGAAGTATACCAAGAGTAGCATGACCGCTTCAAAACGGGTAATCCGATTCGCGGTGTAAACGAACAGGTGAAAAAAGAGGAACGCGATAAAGAGAGCCGCCGCAACGAACACGAAATTCTCCGTCGTTTCAATGACGATGGGCTGTATAATGGCGACGAGACCGACGACCGCCGCCGCCTTGAACGCAATGGAGCCGAGCGCGTTGCCGAGCATCGCCTGCGCTTGTCCCGCCGCAACGGCGCGGATCGAGAAAATGAGTTCCGGCAATACGGTGCCGAGTGCGAGCACGATCGCGCCGAACAAAAGGTACTGCGACGCGAAATAGGTTTGAACGATCTCCCGCGCGGACCATATCAACAAAAATGAACTCGCGAGCAGGACGGCGACGCCGAGCAAAAAACGGGAAAGATGATGAAAGACATGCCCCACCGAACGCAGGCCCGGATGACGGTGGGCGGGCGTCATTTCTTTGTGGAAATACTCTTTGTCGCGAAAAATTTTTATGAGGTAGAGCGCGAAAACGCCGATGAGCACAAAACCGTCGCCGCGCGATATCGTCCCGTCCGCGCCCAAAAGGATGGGGAGGACGCCGATCAAAAAAATAAGCCAGAAATTTTGCGACGATATCCTGCCGTCCCCGCGCACCGCTCCGGAAATGATGACCGCCGCGCCTATGACGAGCGTGATGTCCGCAAGATTTGAGCCGAAAATGTTGCCGAGCGAAAGTGTCGGCACCCCCTGGAACGCGGATGAGATGCCGATAAAAAGCTCCGGAACCGACGTTGCGAGCGCCACGAAAAAAAAGGCGGTGATGAACTGCGAAAGTTTCAATATCTCCGCGATGCCGCCGACTGCGCGCGGAAGCAATCGTCCCGCCCAGGTGATAAGCGCCAGCGATCCGGCAAAAATGAAAAAGGAGAAGTCCATATATGACACTTTTATTATACCATGCGCGCCAGTGAGACGTTATTGGCGTACCGTGTGGTATGATAAAAAGACGAACGCATCATAATGCATTTTTTATAAAACCCGCATGACATTACACGAACAAATACAACGCGACGTGAAGGAAGCGCTTAAGGCGCGGGACGAAGCGCGTTTGCGCGCCGCGCGGAACCTTCTCGCGGCACTCACGAACGAACTTGTCGCGAAACGGCAAAAACCGAATGAGATACTTTCCGACGAAAACACGCTCGCCGTGGTAAAACGGCTCGCGAAACAGCGGCGCGAATCGATCGAACTCTACGAGAAAGGGGGGAGGCCGGAACTTGCGGCGGCGGAACGCGCGGAGCTCGGCTATCTTGAGGGCTTTCTTCCGGAACTCATGTCCGAGGATGAGATCCGCGCGGTTGTTATGAGTAAAAAAGCGGAACTCAACATAACCGACGCCGCAGGCGTCGGGCGCCTCACGGGCGCCGTCATGCAGGCACTCAAAGGCCGCGCCGATGGAGCGCGCGTGAAAGCGATAGTTGAGGAACTTTTGCGCTAGGGTGTGGATAACCCGCCCCAAGGACGGTCCTTTTTGGGCCTTAATTGACAGTGGAGGCGTCACCTGTTAGTTTCAAGATAGGAAAACTTGCGCCCAGACAGGAAGGGCAAAGAAACAAATGCGCATATCCCGCCGTGTAGTGACCGTTGCTCTGCTCTTTCTTGGTCTTACAATCATTCCGGTACTCGCCGCACCAGATGCTCCCCAGATAAGCGAGGACGAAGCGCGCGAAGCGATGCGCGCAAAGACCTCTCTTGAAATCGCTGCTCGGAACGATCTGAGCTGGGAGGAGCTCGGGAGAGCGATCCCGCTTCGCGGACTCAAACTTGAATACACCGCAACGGATGAAGATGTCGGCGAGACGATTCTCAAGACCGGCGGGATCACGCGCGAAAAAGCGGCGATGTCTATCTTCAGGAGAGCTGAACTGGAAATCGTTCAGGCATTTTTGGAGGGAAATCCAAATCGTGCGTATGAGGTCTTTGTGAAAATGCTTGCGGAGGTGCACGCGAAGCTCGTCGCCTATCTCAACCTTCCCCGCGGCAGTTCCTGGGAAGCTATCCGGCGCGTAAGCGCTTTGAAACAACTCGGGCTTGAACGCGACTACTCCGGCGACGGCGTGGCGCGTATGTCCGTCGGGGAAATCGGCAGGTATTTCGTAGCACAGTGGCGAGAGAGTTTCGCCGGAAACCTCGACATGCCGAGAGAAGCGCCGTGGGAAGAGTTGTTCCGGCGGGTTTGGATGCGAGAGGTCGGCCTTCCGGATGATGCGCCGACGACGACATGGCGGGACATATTCATTTTGGACGCCGCAAACACGAAGTAGCGATTTCGGGGTCATGCGTTTGAACCGGCAGACCGTCTGCCGGTTTTTTCTTTGCGCCGTAAAGGGTTGATTTTTTTAGAAATAATGTTACAATGTAAAAAGCATAGAACGACGGGGGGTGAAAAATGGACGATATCTCGCAGCTAGTAAGTCACGCGGCACGTAAAATCGCGGGGGGAGACAACCCCGTTGCCGCGGTGCGCGCGACGCTCAAAAACCTTCGCGGGATGCTTCCCGCGGAAGAGTACGAGACGTTGAAGAGTAATATATTTAGAGAGCTCGGTCGGAGAGGCGCCGCCGCGCGAAAGGCAAGGCGGCGCGCTCGAGAAGCGGAGAAAGAGAGGCGCCGCGCCGTCCTTGAACAAGACATGGCGGACGCGGCAATGGAACGCAACGACCACCTCCTCCCCGATGACGACTAGAGGCCCGCGCTGGCCTCTTTTTCTTTTGCGTTATACTTGAGGGGTATGAACGAACTCGTCAATTATTTAATCGCCGGCGGCGTTCTCAAGACGCCCCGCCTCATTGCGGCATTCCGCGCCATAGATCGCGCGGAGTTCGTTCTGCCGGAATTGAAACACGAAGCGTATCTTGATGTTCCCCTTTCAATCGGTTACGGCCAGACCATTTCCCAGCCGACGACGGTCGCCATGCTTCTTGAGTGGCTCCAACCGAAAGAGGGAAACAAAATCTTGGACGTCGGTTCCGGTTCCGGCTGGACAACGGCTCTTCTCTCCTCAATCGTCGGCGCAACAGGCCGCGTCATTGGCGTAGAATTAATTTCCGAACTCGCGGAGTTCGGGAGGCAAAACGTCGCAAAATACAACTTTATTAAAACAGGCATCGCCGAACTCAGGAACGAAAGCGCGGAATACGGTTTTCCCAAAGACGCTCCCTTTGACCGCATTCTCTCCGGAGCATCTGCAACGCGCGTGCCGTCGGCGTGGAGGGAACAGCTCGCCGTCGGCGGACGCATGGTTCTGCCCGTCAAAGATTCGGTCTGGCTGTTCGTCAAAAATCCCGACGGCTCGTTCGCTGAGGAGGAATACCCCGGCTTTGCCTTTGTCCCCTTCGTAAAGGGGACCGACGAACCTGAAAAGGACGGTTCTTTTTCAAGTTATCCACATGTGGATAACCCCTAAAAGGACCGTCCTTGGCGGTGTTTATCCACAGGGTATACGAAGCGATATGGCTTTTTTGACCACACGGGACCAGCGTAGCGGATGCCGATCCTCGGCGTTCGCTGGATGTCCCTCGTTTTTATTTTAATCCCCCTGTCTTCTATCCAGAGCCCCGTCTTGAAACCGAGTTTTTTTGCGTTGAGCTTTTTGCCAATCTTAAGCGCTCTCGTTAATTTTCCCGGCCCGTCAAACCTCCGGATATCGGACTCCCGTCTAACGGGCGCAACCCCGCGGATCAAAATTGCCGCCGGATACCCGCGCTTTCCCGTCACGATGTTCAACATCCAGTGCATGCCATAAGTGAAATACACATATATGCGCCCCGCCTCGCCGAACATCACTTCATTCCGCGCGGTTCTTCTCCTGTGCGCGTGAGACGCTTTGTCGCGGAAACCGTCATACGCTTCCGTCTCGGTAATCATCGCGGCGATTTCCCGCCTCCCCATTTTCCGCACCAAAAATTTTCCCACGAGCTCCCGCGCGACCGTAACGGTCGCGCGGGTAAAAAACGCCGCTGTAAGTTTTTTTCGGCCCGTTGATGTTCGGCGTGATGCCCGGTGAATATATGTTGCCGTATCTCCCACATTAAAAACTATATCACATGCCGGCCGCCGCCAGACGGAGACGCCCACGCACGGAGAGGCCGCGAAGGCACATTAGACAATCTTTGTTTTTTTGCACAAGTTGAGGCCGCGCCGAGGTGCGGATAAAATGGAGGCAGAAAACACGGCGCCCTCCCCCTTTCTCGGAGTATCCGACAGACATGTCGAACCGACTATATCCGTTTGACGAAAGCCGCCTCAAGTCGCTCTTTGAAAATTTTACCGGAGAACCTTTCAGAGCAGAGCTTGAGAAATACATCCGCGAGGAAATACTTCCCAAAATTCCCAACCCCAAGACTGGAGCGCGCGGCAACGCCCTGAATCCCGCGCTACGCGCCGCCATTGAATACGGCAGACGTCACGGCCTTTTGAAGCCCGGGCATTTGGTGATGAGTTCCGCGCTTGACGCCTGGAACGAGGAACAAAAAAAGCGTTTCCGCGAACTCTACGAAAGCGGCGCCTCGTATCGCGCCATCGCGGAGGACCCGCTTCTCAAAGACGCTATCGCCGATTTCAAAAGCCGCACCACCGCCGTCAGCAATGCCGCGGAGCGTCTCAGGTGCGACAAGGCGAAGCGGCGGCAGGCGAAAAGAACGACTCACGAAGCAAAGAAAATTGACTCCGTATGGGGCCTGCCGGGATTCAAGGAGCGCGTGCACGCCATCGTATTGAGCGGCGCATTGGTTGATTCGGGTCCAGATGCGCTTTTTGAACTCCTTCGTAAGGAGTTTGCCGAAACCGCCAAAACATACCACCTTACGTTCAGCAAGAGCGCCTTCAAAAAGCGGCTTTACGAGCTTCTCTGGCCCCCGGACGTCGACAAGGCGCTCCAAGAGGTGATACGGGCTCGTATGGACCCCAAAAAAGAGTTCTGCCCGCTTTTCCCCCATATTCCGGAGAGCATGGTAGAACGCCGTGCGCGGTGGCACCGCGGCGTTATCACAACCAGCAAACGTTCAGGCAGGGCGGTGCCCGGTATTTTCCGCGTTCCCGCGCGAGCCGAGTTCGGCGACCTTTCAAAGTTCCGCATGCCGCAGACAAGTTTTCGCAAGCCATGTGAAATTGCGTTTGCGGACGACAAAAACGACTGGACGCTTATGTTTCTGAACGGCGCAAATATCGGAACGCAGTATCCCGCGGACATCGTCGGCAATCCCGTGCGACGCGCGCTTTCTGACGCCGAGTTTCGGGGTGACCGCGTCGTGTTCGCGACAAACATCCTCGCCATGGAACTCAAGAAGGCCGCTGGCCCACGCAAAGTGGGACGCGCGCTTGTTATGGGCGACAATATCAACACTAAAATCTTTGCGGATGAAGAATACCGCCGCGAAGTTGAGGACATTATTGCCAATGCCCCTGAAGACGAGGTTGCATATCAGAACGCGGAGGAACTCTTGGACAATCTTCTCGCGGGCTGGAGAAAAATCTGCGTCAAACCGAATAAAAAACCGGAATTCACGAGATCAATTTTCGTCATCCTCGGCTACAACGAAGAAGAAATCATCAAAACAATCGCGTACTGGGACGTGCATTACTGGACCCAACTGAAACAAAACGAATTGAGCGCGAAGATAAAAGTTACCTCTCTTGCGCTTGCGGCAGCCGAAAGAAACGATGACTGGACGCGTTTTGCCGAGAATGAACGCCGTCTAGAAATCCTGCAGGAGCGCCTTAATCGTACGCGCGTGACGAATGTTGCGACCCAGGAGTGGCAACGTTTTTACAATCGCGCCCGCGCGCTCGTCGTACGGAAAATTGAACGGGCGATCCCGAACGCAAAAGTCATCGGCCAAGGAACGACACTCGTAAAGATCGACGGCGAGATTATTGAAATTAATATTCCGCATCATGACAGAGTAACCGACGCGCTCCTCAAGAACTATGCCGGAAATTACGGACCGAGGAATCTCCGAGAAATGCTCGCAAAGACCGTCGTTATCTGCGGTCCATGGGGAATCCAGTTCCGCGGGACGGTCCGCGAAGCCGATTACGACGGCAAGCGCGGTTCAGCGAAGATTTTTGTCGCGCCGATCGATGTTGACGATGCATACCTCCGCGAGATTCTTGCGGACACGGTAAAATCCGAACACCCGCTTGCAAGGGCGATGTCAAATGACCAGTTTTTCCCCGGCGTTTTGCGCTTAAGCCGCGCCAATGGCGTAATTGATGCGGATTTCGTTCCCGTCAAAGCGCTTGAGGCGCATAAAAAATATCCCAAACCGCGGCGCCAGAACCGGGATAGCGTAAGGCATTTTTCGCCTTACGCGCAAGGTACAAAGTACATCTGGATAGAAATTCCCTCGGACCCTCATTGGGGCGGGCGCTCAAAGGAGTTCGTCACCGATAAGGCAAGCGGCAAGCGTCTCGGCATGGGTGAAGCGGTATTTGAGATGCAGCGCCGCGAGGGGCTCTGCGTAGGCACAGCGATGCCGGTGCATATTGTCGCGGTTTGCGATGACCCCTCGCAAGGGCAGAACTTTCCCGCGCGCACGCAGCCGCATCCGCACGAACTCTCGCCGCAGCGCATTGAAGAGCTTTCGCTCGCACTCATGAAACATGCGGACCGCATACAAGATCCCCAGGAATTCCGCGAAATCCTCCGCTCAATGAACCGATTCTACAGTTACCAAATTGAAACTCGCGCCGCTGATTTCCCGCACCACCAGATGTTCCAAATGATCGAACGACAAATCATGCCGAATGCGGATATTTGGAGCGCGGTGCTCCGTCGCGCGCGACATGCCGGGCTTGTTGTTCGCGGCTTGAGCGCGTTCCCCGAAGCGCGCGAAGCATACGCGCTTGCGCGGGAAGACACGCGCGATGTCGGCATCTTGAACTTCGGCTCCGGAAACCACATGGAACACACGGTGAACGGAGAGATTATTGAGGGACCGTTCTATGCGTTTATCCTCCGGCTTTTGCTCGGGAAACAGGACGAATGGCACGGCGAGGAGGAATTTCTCCGCCGCATGGTCGCCGCGCCGCATTACAGCGGCAAAGCGATCGGTTGGGGACGATTCCGCGTCGGTAACGGTTATGAATACGGCCTCGAAGTGCGCGACTCGCCTCCTCGGATGAGCGGCTGGGGCGACCCGATTTACGGAGCGGTCAAAAACGATCCCCAGCGAGGTAACTATTCGCGTATCTTTAACGGCCGCATGGCGGTGAAGATTTACGGCGACAAACACTTCTTCGGAACGGCGGCAACGGACTACGCGCTCTACCATATGAGCGCGTCGGGCACGCATACGGACAGGTACGGCGAATACGGATTCCCTCCGAACAATACCGGCGTATCGTTTGTCGGGCTTCCCGTTGACGGCCCCGACAGCGGCCCGATTCTCATCCGTTATCTCCCGTTCGATGTCATCAAGGATTTCGTGGAAGATAACCCCCGTCCGTTTGACTGGGAAAAATATCTCCAGAATCCCGCGTAATGTTCTTTCCAAAAGCAATCCCGCATCCGCGGGATTTTTTAATTTTAATGTTTCTATGCTGGTATTCTTCAGAACATTAGAATGGATGCTGACGCGCATGCCGCCTGCGCAAGCGAGAAACACAAAAAAAAAGCCGCACGAGTGCGGCTGGGGCGGGAAGGATTACGCGCTCTGCTCGCGCGTCTCAAGGACGCCGCGAACGACCCGTATCTCATACGTCGCGTTTGCTGCGGCGTCGCGAAGCGTCAGTTTCGTCGGGACATACGCGTCCGACGTCGCGCCGAGCATCCGTTCAATCCACATTGAAATTGTCGCTCCGGTCAAACTGCCGGCAACCGTCCCGCAAGTATAGGGAATGAAGAGCGACCAGGACATGCCGAAGTGAACGAGGTAGGCAAAGGTCGCAAACCAGATGCCGTTCGAGAACCATGCGGCAACCATATGATACGGCATGCTGTTTCTGTTGCGCGCGCGGCTCACCATCGTAAAGCTCACGTTCTGCGCAAACGCAATGAGCATCATATAGGCGTAATTGATCGGATTGCCGGTCGTCGGCCACACCAAAAGGTCGTTCCCCAAAGCGAGAGAATATGCGAGGCCTGCGGAGAGCATGAAGAAGACGGGGTTAAGAAAGAAGCTTCGCACATGCTTCATTGTTCGGCTCCCTGTTCCGTTCTGCCGAGGCGGCATTCCAATTCCTCGCGCGTCATGCGCGCAAGCTCACGGCGGAGGTCGCGGCGCGCGAAGAGGTCTTCGTGGTCTTGCCCGGGGTGACGTGCGTCAAGAATTTCCTCGATCAGCCGATTGCGGTCTGATTCTTCAACGCAGTTGCCCATCAGAACACTCCTCTTTGTCTGCGTTAAAAGGTACCACGCCGTTGAAATGCGTCAAACGGCGGTGCAAAAGACATAAGGCGGGTTTGCTTGCTTTGCGCATTTTTATGACCCCACCGGGATTGGGGGTCAAGTTTCTAAGCTCAAACTTCGCGCTTCGCGCTCGTCTTCGCTAAGAACTTCCTCCCCGAGCTCGCCCCCTTCGACTCGCTTCGCTCGCTCAGGATGGCTCCGCTTTTCGAATCCCGGACGCGAGTGAAGCAGTTCACTCGCTTGGGCTCACCGAATAAAAATGACATTCTTAATGTTCATTTTTATACCGATGACCCCACCGGGATTCGAACCCGGGTTCCAGCGTTGAGAACGCTGTGTCCTAGACCAGGCTAGACGATAGGGCCGCAAGGGAAAGGATACCATCCAGCATCGCAAAAATCGACCCCCGCGGAACGGGGGCGCTTATGAACGCATGCTTCTTAGCGCCGGCCGGACGACCTGCCGATGAACCCTCCGAGCCGGAGGCCGAAGTAAAGGAAACTGCCAGAGACGATGAGCGCCGCCCACGACATCCACAGAGGGACATCAAAACCGCCGATGACGGCCGGCCACTCATTGGTCACGCGGAAAGCGTGAAGAACAAAAACGGCCAGAAAGATAAGCGACGTTGCGAGATAATAATCCTGCTGTTTCATTAAAAATAAAAAATAATGCTGGTAAATCGACCGCGGTTCGTTAGTTTGCGTCGTCCCAGTTGCCGGATATTTTTTTAATACCGTACTCGGCAAACCAGACGACGGTAAAAATGAAAAGCGCGATAAGGGTCGTCGCGACCGCAAGAAGATACAGGCCGAAGCCCGAGGCAATGCCGATGCCCGCGGCAACCCACAGTCCCGCAGCCGTGGTAACGCCCTGGACGGCATGCGCGTTTTTGACGATCAAGATCCCCGCCCCCAAGAAGCCGATGCCGGTTACCACATGTGCGGCGACGCGGAGCGGGTCAAAATTCGTTACACCGATAAATTGGCGGGTTACGATCTCGGAGATGACGATAAAAAGCGCCGCGCCCAAACTGACGAGCGCGAACGTCCGCATACCCGCCGTTTTGTGCGCGATCACCCGCTCGGTGCCGAGAAGCAACCCCAAGACGGTGGCGACGATAAGCCGAGCCAAAACATCTTCGGTCCCCGGATCAAAAAATCCGAACATGCTTTAAGTATATCAGAAGCAGACGCCGCGGCGCTTGCTGTTTGTCCACAGCTTTCGCCAATTTCAAGATTTTAAAAAAGGGTGCTTTTCCGTTTTGTGTTTTTGGACGAAGATGCGGGCGCGCGTTTTCCCGGAGCGCTCTGCCGTTTCTTGGCGCCGATAATGACGTCGCCCGAGGCGGCGCGATATGCGCAGTAGTCGCACGCGGGAGCGGCGGCCGGAACGTTATCCGACATGAGGCACGCTCGCGCATCTTCAAGCGCTTTCACGACCCACGCGTCAGAGCCGGCATACGGAATGACCGAGACATCAAACTCAAGTTTGCCGTCAAATGCGGATTTGTCGCGCCCGGCGTTCGCATACACGAAATAGCCGGTGTCGGACACGGGGAACCCGTTGCGGCGGAAGAGCCACTGGTACACCTCCATCTGCCGTTTGTAGCCGTCCTGCCATTCGGCATCAAGCGTCACCTCGCTCGCTTTGCTGGTTGATTTGTAATCAACGATATGGAGTTCCCCTTTGGGGTTCACCCACACGTCGTCAATCGCGCCGTATACACGGAAACCGGTCGGCTCGTGGTGATAAAAAATGCCCGTGAAAGGGTCGCGCCATGTTTCAATTTTTTCATGGGCGAGCGGCACCGCGTTAATGTCGTACGCGCTCATCAAGGGATGCGGGTTGCCCGCGGCGCGATGGATGTCAAACTCTTTTTTGAGGAGTGCGTCAACCGCGCTGTTTAAATTGAACGGGAACCCCGGCGGCCTCCCGACGCCGAGCCGGCGGTCAAGATAAAAACAGCGGGGACATTCAAGAAAAAGGTCAATTTTTGAACGGCTCAATTTAAAGGGCTCCGTACTCCGAGGGTCAAAGAGACCGCGCGTTCGCTTCGCCGTGTAATATTTGGACATGGGATGATTATAGCACGATTTTTTTAAACTTGACAATCAAAAAGTTATATAGTATTACATAGATGTATCGTCGGGTGCAATTAGGAGGAAAAAATGCACCAGAACCAGAAGAAGGATACCACCGAAAAGAAGCGGAACAAGGCGGCGAGGCGCGCCGAAGCCGGCGCGAGGCGCGCTGCGGAGCGCGCCGGGATGCGGTTCGCGCCAAGTCCCCGTTCCACCCCGCCCAAGGGCGGGAACTACGGGAAGAACGGCGAATCGCGCCACCTTGCGAAGGTGGCGCGGCGCTCGCGCCGCGCGCGCGGCGAAGAGCCCAAGCCCAAGTTCCGGGGCATGGGCGCCTTCGTCTCTTCCCGCTAACGGGAGGAGATGAACATGACCCCCAAGTCGACTCCGCAGCCGCCCGCAACCCCCTCCAAGAAGTCCGAGGGGGACGCCGTGACGAAGCGGCGCATCATGCAGAGCCGCGAGCGCCGCTTCAAGATCGCCGCCGCAGCCGTGGCTGCGGCGGCGGGCGCGGTCGCGTTCGCCAAGGCGTAACGCGACCGCACGCACTTTCCCAAATCCCAAACAAAAAAGAAAAAACAAAAACCTACAAGGCAGCTCTCCGAGCTGCCTTCATCATTTTAAGAGCGCCACTCCGGAGCGGTCATTTCCGCATGTACTGCCCCATGAGTTCCGCGCTTTGAAGCACGTGCCCGACCATTGCCTCCTCAAGCTCTTCTTTGCCGCCGGTCGGAGGAAGCAAGAGCTCCGTGTCAAGCGCATATATCTTGAAGAAATAGCGATGCTCGCCTCGCCCGGGGCACGGGCCGCCGTATTTTTGTTTTCCGAAATCAGTCATGCCTTCCACCACCCCTTCCGGAACGCTCCCCTCCGCAATTCCAGTAACCGTCGGCGGGATATTCCACACCACCCAATGGACAAAAAGCCCTGACGGCGCATCGGGGTCGTCAACAATGAGCGCAAGCGTTTTCGCATCGGCTGGAATATCCGAAAAGGCAAGCGGCGGGTTGATGTCGCCGCCGTCGCATGAATAGAGTGCGGGGATCGCTTCTCCGTTTTCAAATGCCGTGCTTGAGATTTTCATGAGTAGAGCGGGGGGCAAAGACGGTGACTCTGATGCACCCGCCGCTCCGCCTGACCGCATATTGTTTATTGTAACAAAAACAAGAGCAACAAAAAACAATGCGAGAAACGAGAGCGTGAAAAATGTCCGAGGCCGCATGATACTCAACGCAAAAGACGAGCACGCTTCCCCTTAGGGGTATGCCAGCGGGGTGACCGCGCCCTCGGCTTCAAGAAGGCGTCGTTTCTTCGCCGCGCCGCGGTTATAACCGCCCGTCGCACCGTCGGAGCGGATGACGCGGTGGCATGGTATCGCGGAGTTCCTGTTTTGCGCGAGAACATTTCCCGCGGCACGGTATGCGCGCGCCGCGCCGGCGCGGCGCGCGACTTCTTTATAGGTCAATACTTCTCCGCACGGAATACGCCTCACGACTTTCAAAACTTTCTCCGCAAACGTCGCTCCGCCGTTTTTCATGATTGTACGGTAACAAAAGAACTTCTTTAAAAGAAGTCTTTTGTTTTTGAGTGGGCCACTAGCGGACAATAAGGCCGTTCAACACATTGAACACCGCGCCGAAAAATACTGTCGGATTCAATGACTGCGGTGCGGGAGCCGGTTCTGACGGAGGAGGCGGCAGCGGAGAAAAGTCAGTCGGAGGCGGCGGCTCGCTCGGAGCGATAAAGTTTTGAGGCGGGAGCGGCTCGGCGGTCGGGAAAGGCATCGTTTGCGGAACGGCCCCTTCTTCTCGCGGAGGAGGGGGCATAAATCCCCCCTCGGGAGGCATCACAGGAAAACCGTTCTCACCCTCGGAAAATCCTTCGGGACGCATCGGCATTGCCTGCGGAATGAACCGCTCCATCTCGTCCGGTCTCTTCATTTCTGTATCCCCCCGTTCGCCTTCCCGCATTTCACGCGGCATACCGCCGTCGGGAGATTGGAACGGAATGCGGTCCCCCTCTTCCTTTGGGCGGTTAAAGAATCCCGGGAACCCTCGGGGAGGAACCGAAGAGCCGTCTTGCGGCATCATTCCCTCTTGCGGCATTGCGCGCGGAAGCGGCGGCCGCATTTCGCGTCCTTCACCCGGCGGAAATCCTTGCGGTGGGCCGGATTCTCCTTCCTTAAACTCTCCGAAAAATTGTTCGTCGCGACGAGGCATTTCACCGCGCTCAAACTGCGCGCGTATCTGGTTGAACTTGTCAAACCGTTCTTGGAACTCCGGCGGGACATCTCCCGGAACGCCGCCCGGACCGAAACCGGGAGGAGAACCGAAACCGGGAGGCGGGCCAAACCCCGCGGGCCCTCTTCCGCGCGGCTCAAACCTCTCAACTTCCACAAACCGCTGAAGTTCTTTTTTCGCTTCGTTCGGATTAAGGAATCCTTCGTTGACGGCAAATGCCGTGCATTCTTCAAAATGCGACGGGTCGGAACAGTACTTTCGGCACTCGCCTTCCCCGCGGCAGCCGCCGGGGCCGCCTTGCTCCTGAACTTTTTTGTCAAGGGATTTGAATTTTTCGATCCGCGCGAGCTCCTTGGGCGGCAGGAGGCCGTTTGTTTTTGCAAACTCAAAACATTCATCGCGGTGCGCGGGGTCGCCGCAGTACTGCTCACACTCCCTGCCGCGGCAGCCGCCGGGACCGCCCGCCTGCGATGCGGCAAGAAACTTTCGCGCTTGCGCCGCTTCGTCCGGCTTCATCAAACCGTTCTGTTCGGCGAACGCAAGACACTCTTCTTCGTGACCGGGTGTTTCGCAATAATCGCGGCATTCTTGCCCGCGGCAGCCGCCGGGGCCTTCAACGTCAAGCAACCGCTCAAATTTCTCCGCATCCGCCCTGTCCTCAAACAGGTCGTGTTCTTTTGCGAACGCGAGGCAGGTTTTCCCGTTTGCCGGATTTGAACAGAACTGGTCGCACTCTTCAAATCCTTGGCAACCGCCCGGACCGCCTCCCGCCTCCTCCAAAACTCGTTGGGCCTTTTCAACGTCAATCCGCGGTCCGGGTGGGCCACCGCCCGGACGAGGCGTGCCGCGGCCAGGGGCCCCGGGAAATTCGCCGCGAAGGAACTTTTTCGCTTCTTCCGCTTCATCAGAACTCATCTGCCCTTCGGCGACCGCAAAGTCAATGCACTCCACTTGGTGCGTTGAACAGTATGAGTTGCACTCCGCAGCGCTTCGGCATCCGCCCGGGCCGCCGCGTTTTGCTCGCGCCGCTTCCTCGGAACTTATCTGCCCTTCGGCGACCGCAAAGTCAATGCAGGTGTTTGAATTGGCCGGTTCATTGCAGAATGCGTTGCATTGTTCCGGCGTTCGGCAGCCGCCCGGGCCGCCGCGCCGCGCGCGCGCCGCCTCCCCGGGACTTATATGGCCATTCGCTTCGGCAAAACCGATGCACTCGTCAAAATTTGACGGCGTATCGCAATACGAACGGCATTCGTTTTCACCGCGGCATCCGCCGGGGCCGCCTTCATCGGGAACCGGAGCGGGACCGCCAACGTCAAACCCGCGGCCTCTCGCCCATTCAACGCACCGGCTCGTATTGGCGGCATCATCGCAATACTCCGCACACTCATCAAGCGAGCCGCAATTTCCGAGTTCGGCGACGGGAAACTCAATATCAAAAGGGTTGATCTGCGCGCGCGCGTCCTCGCCTGAAAACGCAAAAACACCGACAAACGCCGCGAAAAGAATGAGGGGGTAAATAAAGTATTTCATGGAGAGAATCCTATCTGAAAGGATTAACGGCGCCGCCGCTCTCAAACGGGTTTGTGTACGCTCCGCCCACCGGATTGGCCGCCGTCTCAAACGGATTCGCCTTCTGCGCAATTTCCGCCTGCGCCGCCTCCTTTTGCGCCGCGAGAAGGTCGCTTTGGCCTTTTGAGTAGCCGAAATAGTAACCGCCGCCGAGACCGATAACGATCGCGACCGCCACGATGACCCACATATTGATTGCTCCTTCTTCGTATTCGTGGTTCATAGACACAAGGACGATCTGCGGCCCGCAGATCGCGTTATGATTATGACTGATAAATAAATGACGAATTCTCTTTTAGTGTATCACGCTCAACACAAAGATGCTTACCGCTCAAGGGGCGCACTTTTCCACACCCCCGAAAAGGACGGTCCTTTTGGGGTTTATCCACACGTTATCAACAATTATCGGATGATGCCGCCGCCGAGGCATTCTTCGCCATTTTTATCATAAATGACGAGTGACTGGCCGGGCGCAACACCGCTTTGAGACGCCTTGAAACACACGGAGATGCCAAGACCTTGTTTTTTAATTCCTGCCTCAACGAGCGGCTGTCGATACCGATACCTGACGCGATACGTCTTGTCCGCGCCGGGGATTGCACCGCTAATGAAGTGTTCATTTTCTAACGCGACTTCTGAAACGGAACCCGGCATCTCCGGTGTCCGTGCCGAAACCGTAACCGTATTTGCTTTCGCATCCTTGCCTACGACATAGTGCGGCTCATCATGCGGCGTTTTTTTGGTGAGAATAAATCCGTGCCTTTGGCCGATGGTGAGATAAAACGCCCCGTCGTGATGCCCGACAACCTCCCCCGCTTCGTTCAAGACGTCCCCTCGCCGAAGCGGGATAAAGTGCCGCAAAAATTCCCTCATGGGAAACTCGCCCACGAAACAGAGCCCCTGGCTGTCTCTGCGTTCCGCATTGGGAAGACCGAACTTTTTTGCAAGCTTCCTTACCTCTGACTTTTCCATCCCGCCCACGGGAAACAGTGTGCGGCGAAGTTGTTCTTGCCCAAGCGTCCATAAGAAATAGCTTTGGTCCTTATTCTTATCTTTTGCAGTATGCAACAGATAAGAAATTTTGGATTTCGGATTTCGGATTTCGGATTTGCGCGCATAATGTCCTGTCGCAATAAAATCCGCCCCCATTTCCCGCGCTTTCTGTAAAAATAATCCAAACTTTATGTGCTTGTTGCACATCACGTCGGGATTCGGCGTTCGTCCCGCCTTGTATTCGCGAACCATATAGTCCACGACCTCGCGTTTGTATTCTTCGGCGAAGTCAAAAACAAGGAACGGGATGCCGAGATGCGCCGCCGTGCGGCGCGCCATACTTTCGTCGTCCGTTTTGGCGCACTCAATAAAGTCGGGCTTCCAGACACGGATAAAAACGCCCGTCACATCGTAACCGGCTTCTTTAAGAAGCGCCGCGGCAACGGAAGAATCAACTCCCCCGCTCATTCCAACGAATACTTTTTTATCCCCGCCCGTCACTTTCATCAAAAAAAATCATAACACAGAATATGTGATATGTATAGAAATGAGGAGGCGGGTGCTCGCTAAATATATTCGCTGACGCTCAACTCTTTTACGGCACATACCGCGCTTTCTTTATTTTGTGTTCTTCAAACGTCTGGCTGAAGTGGAGATTGCCGGCGAGATCGGAAAGATAAAACAGATAGGGCGTCTCGCGCGGATTGAGCGCCGCTTTGATCGACGCGAGTCCGGGGTTCGCGATGGGACCGGGCGGCAGGCCGGTGTATTTGTACGTGTTGTACCGCGATTCGTTCGTCTGCAAATCGTCAAGAGTCAATTCAAACGTGTTTTTGCCGTTGATGTAAAGAAAGGTCGCGTCCACCTGAAGCGGCATGCCGATCTCAAGCCGCCGCCACAAGATGCCGGCGACGGTTTGTTTGTCGTCATAATGCCGAACTTCTTTCTCAAGGAGCGACGCCATGGTAATAATATCGCGCTCCTTCCTGCCGCTCGCGGCAAGCTCGCTTTCAATTTCCTTCGTGCGCAGATCAAAATTATTCCGCAGCGCCTGGTACACGTCCCGCGCTTTCACGTTCGGCAGGAAAAAATAAGTGTCGGGGAACAAGTATCCCTCATCCCGTTGCGCGATCCGAATGAACTCCTCCGGCTCAAACTCGGGAAAATTTTTCTGCATGATCGCGGCGATCTCCGCCGCCGACGCTCCTTCGGGAACCAGCACGCGGACCAAATCAAGCCCGTAAACGCCGCGCGCGAGACGCCACGCTACCGTTATGAGCGTCCCCGGTTGCGCAAAGAAATAATCGCCGGATTTCACGCCCGTCTCACCGGCAAAAAGACCGACGAACGCCTTAAAGAAAAAAGGTGAATTGATGATCGACTTTTCTTCCAGCATGGCGGCTGCCGCCGATACGCTCGCCCCTTCACTGACGCGCACCATGACCCCCGCCGGAAATCCGAAAGGCGCGCTGAAAAAGAGAAGATACCCGAGAAGAAAAAGAACCGCGCTGCCGTACGCGGCGGACCGACGGCGTTCTCGGCGCGAACTGAAGCGGCGCGCGAACGCGTTCGGCACATTCAAAAGCGACGCCAAAAGGAATCTGATGAAAAACATGAAGTTATACCGGCAAATTGGTGGGCGGTTCGCCGCGCCGCGATTCAATGCGTTCAAAGGTCGGCGTCTCCGCAACGCGGCCGGGGAAGTGGTACAGCGTCGCGAGTTCCTCGGTGTTCAAGACATACGCCTTGCGCTCATACGGCGGGAAAAACCACGACCGCTTGCGGTATCCGTCAAACAAAATCCATTTTTTGTACGCAACGCGGGCGCCGGAGGGAGAAAAAAACGGCGCGCCGATCCCGGGCCCTTGCGGGGGAATGTTAATGTAGTGCTGCCACGGGAAATCAATATCGGTGTAGTCGCGCGGCCGAAATCCGTTCAGATCGTTGGTTGAATACGCCTTCATGACGCCGAACATGCCGGCGATGTTCGCCCCGTTAAAGGCGTCTTTTTTGGCGAGATAGATGGCACGGATGCCGCAGTCATATCCAAGCTTTCCGATCTTTCGCTCGATCGCTTTTATCGTGTTGCGTTCGCCTTCGGTCATCATGGCAAAGCGGAAATCCGACCCCTCCATCCCGGGCGCGGCGCCCGAGCGTTCTTTTGATTTCTCAAAAATCTCATTGATGATCTCCTTGCCTTGGTCTTGCCAGTCCTCATTCACGCCGAAAATGGGGGTCGGGTCTTTTTTGCCCTTATTCGCCCGCACGATAATTTGAAACCATACCTGCTCGCCGCGGCCGACACCCCCCATGAACTCAAGCATGGGTGTCAGGGGGTCAACCTTGAGTTCTTCTTTGGGGTCACGGTCAAGGTTGTAGTCAACATACGTTTTGAGCGGAAAGGGGCTTTGTTTTGTAAGGGTAAACTCTGCTGCATACAAATTCCAATCGGAACCCTTGCGCGCGTAGGGAACTAGGGCGGTATAATCGGACACTTCGTGGACTTCGGCGTCCGGATATTGCGAATACACCTGCGTTTCTATGAATTTTGCGACGGCTGCGCGCGTCCAAACAAAAAAGTGTATCGCTCCCTCAAGGGAAACGAGCTCAAGCGAGAAATAAGCGCGGGTTTTCCCGAGAACATAGCGGTCATACCAATTTGATTCGCCGACCGTCTGGTGAAGCGCGTTCAAAACGACCTCCATCGCGAGCGGCGATTTCATCTGTTCGCGCGGCACTTTTATTTCAAGGAGGGTGATTTTTTGCCCAGCAAGAAATCGCGCGCGTTTATACGGCACCCACAACGTCCAAAAGATGAGGAGCAAAACGGGCGGCAGCCAGAACGGCGTATAGGCAAACGTGTCGGCAAAAAGCCGCGCGAGTGTTTCCGAGGAAAACGCAACGCTCTGCCAGAAAAAAACCAGCGGATCGGGTACGTTCATTGCGTATATCATACCGCAGATGTGCCGTTTTTCGCAAACACGACCTCCCAGCGGTACGAAAACCGCGCCCCGCTTCAAGCGGGGCGCGGAATGCATATTCGCCGGGGGACGCGTGGACGCTCTCGCAATCGGCCTAACCGACAAGCGTATATCTGCCGTCGGCGTCGCGTTTGAAATATCTTTTGTTTTGGAGATTAACCACCACGGTATTTTCCTTCACATACCGCTCTTTGAGCACGCGCTCAACCAAATCCTCGCGCGACAACTTTCCTTGTTCTTTGAGTATCCGCATGATGATCTCGCGCACCACGCCGTTTGAATACCCCCATTCGGCGAGACCGTATAAACCGCGGCCAACCAGCACAAAGCGTTCCTTATCCTTGATAAGTTCGTTGTGACAGGTCGCCACATGCGCCGGACGGTTGAAAAGAGCATGGATCTCTTGCGCAACTTCGCTAAAATGCAGCGGGGACCCGTGTCGGCGAATAACGAGATATGCGTAGTCGCGGACGCCGCGCGCGCGGATGTTGGGCGATGCGGCAAGCCCCCACTCGCCCAATGAGTTTACGCCGACCATTTTTGAAATGTTGAGCCAGCGGCGCATCGTTTCTTGATTTCGAAAGTTGTCTGGCGCTCCCGCAAGCCGTTCACCGAAAGAATTGAGAATGTCGTCTTCGGCGACGAGGTCATCCGTTGACAGCGACTGATATAAACTGTGAAGCGCCTGGTGGACGATCGAGCTCACGCGCTCGTCAACGCTCCAGCGGTGTTTGAAATGTTGGTCTTCGCGCTTGCGCTCAAATCCGTCGCTCAAGACAAGGAGGAAGTGGGCGTGGTTCTGCGCGCTTCTGTCCTTCGCCACATGGAGAAGCACGTCCTCTTCGGCGACCAAAGCGCCGAGGGCGTGGACAAAGTCCCGCAGCTCTTCGCGCGCCGCGCTCTCCGCTTCGTATGCATCTGATTTTTTGATCGCATTCAGAGCAAAGTTTTCTATCTGACGCACGCGCTCTCGCGTGATGCCGTATTGTTCGCCGATTGACTCAAGCGTTCGCCGTTTGGCGTCAACGCCGAGGCCGAAGCGGCTCGTAAGGACATCGCGGGCCCGGTCTGGAAGCACCGCAAGTAGATTTTTATTGACCTGTTTTGGCTTGAAGGTGAGAACCGCTTTCATATGGCGCAATTATTTGATAAATGAGAAGATAGCCTATTCCTAGCACCCCTGTCAAGCCGCGTCAAGGGTCACCCGCGAAGAACGATGTTGACGAGCGCGTGGGGAACGACGACCACCCGCACGATATCCTTTCCGTGCACCCATTTTTGTATCGCAGGCCGTTCAAGCGCCGCGTTTTCAAGGTCGGTATCAGAGGCCGACGCGGCCGCTTCAAATTGGTCGCGTACGCGGCCGTTCACCTGTATGACGACGGTCACGACTCCCTCATGGAGTAGCGCCTCGTCATACCGCGGCCACGGCGCCTCATGGATGGAGTGCTCATACCCAAGCGAACGCCACAATTCCTCCGCGATGTGCGGGGCGAACGGCGCGAGCAGCAAAAGAAGCGTTTCAAAATCGCGGCGAGAAACGTCTGGCGCGCTTTCAAGGCCATTCGCGAAAATCATGAGTGCGGAAACCGCCGTATTGAAATGAAAGTGCTCAATGTCTTCCGTCACTTTTTTGACGGTTCGATTGAGCGCCATTGTGTGCTTTTGGTCACTGGCGGCGCGCGGCGCATCATTGACTTTTTTCCGCAGCCGCCATACTTTTTCCAAAAAACGCCGGGAACCGATAATGCTTTCGGTGCTCCATGTTCCGCTTTCTTCAAAGGGGCCCATAAACATCTCGTAAACGCGCAAAGTATCCGCGCCGTATGTTGCAACCACGTCATCGGGGTTGACCACATTTCCCCACCGTTTGCTCATTTTGCGGCCGTCTTCGCCGTAGATAAGCCCGACGCCTTTCAAGCGCATGAACGGCTCTTTATAATTCACCGCCCCAATGTCGTAGAGGAACTTATGCCAGAAGCGCGCGTAGATCAAATGCCGGGTAGCGTGTTCAACACCCCCCTCATAGAGGTCTACCGGCGACCAGTATTTTTCCTTTTTTTTGTCAACGAGCGCCTCGTCGTTCGCGGGATCAATGTAGCGGAGGTAATACCACGATGAACCCGCCCACTGCGGCATGGTGTTCGTCTCGCGCTTCCCTTCGCCGCCGCACTTCGGGCATTTCACGTTCACCCACTCGGAGATATTCGCAAGCGGCGACTCGCCCGTGCCCGTCGGCTCATAGCGCTTTACGTCGGGCAGAAGGACGGGTAGATCCTCTTCCGGCACCGGAACCGCTCCGCATTTTTTACAATGAATGACGGGGATCGGTTCTCCCCAATACCGCTGGCGGGAAAAGACCCAATCGCGGAGTTTGTAGTCCACCCGTTTTTCGCCGCCGACAAAGTCGGTGATTTTGTCCTTCGCCTCTTCGCTTGAGAGGCCGTCAAATCGGCCGGAGTTAACCAGAATGCCATCCCCCTCATACGCGCCCGGTTGGGGTTTTTTGATTGAGGGTTTTTCAGATGCCGGTCGTATAACGTGTCGTTTTTCCATGCCATACTTTTCGGCAAATTCCCAATCACGCTCGTCATGCGCGGGCACCGCCATAATGGCACCCGTGCCGTAGCGCGCGAGCACATAATCGGCGACCCAAATCTGGATTTCTTCTCCGGTCGCCGGATTGATCGCCGTAAGGCCTTTCAGCTCAACGCCGGTCTTTTCCTTCCCTTCCGCCATCCGCTCAATTTCTGTTTTGTGCGCCGTGCCGTGAATATATTTTTTCACTTCTTCCTGATTCTTGACTCCCGATTCTTGACCCTTTTCGTTGAGCAATTTCGTAACGAGCTTGTGTTCCGGCGCAAGCACCATGTACGTTGCTCCAAAGAGCGTATCGGGGCGCGTGGTAAATACTTTGATTTTTTCATCACGCCCCGCGATGCCAAATTCTATTTCCGCCCCTTCGCTCTTTCCAATCCAGTTTCTCTGCAATTCTTTGATGTGCTCCGGCCACTCAAGGCCTTCCAAATCCTCCAGAAGCCGGTCTGCATATTCGCGAATTTTCAAAACCCATTGCCGGATCGGCTTCTGTTCCACCTCGCTTCCGCACCGCTCGCATCTGCCGCCCTCCAGGTCCTCAAGCGCGAGACCGGTTTTGCACGAAGGGCACCAGTTAATGGGCTCGTCTGATTCATACGCAAGCCCTTTTTTGAATAATTGAAGAAAAATCCACTGTGTCCATTTGTAGTACGCGGGGTCTGTCGTATTTATCTCCCGCTCCCAATCGTAGTTAAATCCGAGCTTCAAGAGCTGTTCTTTGAACCGCGCAATATTTTTCTCAACTGCAATGCGCGGATGCACTTTGTTCTTAAGCGCGTAATTTTCCGCAGGCAAACCGAATGCGTCCCAGCCCATGGGATGAAGGACGTTATGCCCCGTCATTTTCTTAAAACGGGAATAGATGTCGGTCGCGATATATCCTTTGGGATGCCCTACGTGAAGCCCCTCTCCCGAGGGATACGGGAACATATCAAGCACGTATGCCTTCGGCTTGGACGGGTCCTCCGTGGTGCGATAGAGGTTGTTTTTTTTCCATTTCTCCTGCCACGCCCGTTCTATTTTCTTATGGTCGTATTCTTGCATAGCGTTGCTTTGAACGAGTCGCGGCGCGCAAAATGCGCGCCGCGGTTGGCGGGATTACTCCTCTCGCTTTTGGAACCACTTGATACCGACGAATACGAGCGCCGCAAGCGCAATGCCGAGAACGGCAACCTTCAGATAATCGGACATGTGCGACCAATATCGCGTTGAAGCGATAATGAGCGTAATGATGCCGCCGGAGGCGAACCCGAACATGACCGCCTCATACGCGCGGACAAAGTAACTGCCGATAAGGGTCGCGGTGCCCAGGATGACGAGCACGATGAAGAAATTGCGTTCGTACATTGCGCGCGCGTCCTCATACTCCTGCCGACAGGTAAAATCCTGGTCGCAATACCCCTGGCGCACCATCTCCAGCGGGACGGGCTCTATTGTTCCCGCGCGCGGGATGCCTTTTTGGATGAAAGAATCCTCATTCCATTGGCCACCGATGGCAAGACACTCGTCTTTTGCTTCCGGCACGACGCGCACCGGTTCCGCTTTGCAGAAATCGTTATATTGCGGTTCTTCAAATACCAACTGGGTGCTGACGATGAAAAAGAGATTGAGGACAATGATGATGGCGAGCACGAGCCCCCATTTAAGAAAACTTCTGGGATTAATGTTGAACATGACGAGTGGCGTGCGGTTATGCGCCGCCGGCAAATAAGACGCTGGTAATCATGGAGCATACTATACCACAAAAACAGGGAAAGAAAAACTCTGCGCCGGCGGCGCTTGACGCCGCTCCCGCCGGGGGTACAGTTCAGAAAGAAGTGCCGAGAGAATGGTGTGTTCATGGCGAGCCGTTCCCGACACCGGAGGCTTGTGCCTCTTACCGGTGATGAAGAATGCGGACTTATTCGGCGTTTTCAAGAAACCGGCGACAGAGCGGCCCGCGATGCGGTCGTTGCGGCGCATGGACGCCGTATCCGGTGGATTGCGGTGCGCATGGCGAACTACTACCGCGTTGAGGTCGATGACCTTGCGCAGGAAGCTTTCTGCGGCTTGTGCCGCGCGATAGAGAAATTTGACTGTGCGCGCGGCGTTTCGTTCACAACGTACTCCGAATGGTGGATCCAAACATTCATGCAGGTGTGGATTTTCCATAACGCGTTCGTCGCTAAAATTGATAAATGCCGCGAAACGGAGCGTCTTTTTTCAAATCTCACGAGAGAAAAAATACGCCGCGGCATTTACGGGCGGCTGTGCAGCGACGCGGAGGCGGAAGATATCGGCGCCACGCTCAAATGTCCGCCGGAACGCGTTCGCGCGTTTGACGCTATTTTCAGCAGCGGCGCATTGCCGATAGACGAGGTGCGCGCGTTCATCGCGGATAAGGCGCCGTCACCGGAAGAGCAATGCATCACTCGTGACGAGCGCGCGCAAAGACGAAACGTTCTCCGCACGGCTCTCCTGGCGATTTCCCCGCGCAACCGGCGCATCTTTGCGCGCTATTACGCGGAAAAGAGGGGCGATACGACGCACGCCATGGCGCGCGAATACGGTGTCTCTCACCAGAGGGTGGAACAGATCGCGCGGGAAACATTCATAAAAGTGATGCGGCGCGCGCGGGCTCTTGCGTCCGAACAAGGGATGCCGCCGCCTCATCCGGAATACCGAGCGATCGCGCCGCCGACTCGTCGCCCGCAAAAATCTAAGACCAAAGCCGACTAAGCCGAGCGAACGAAAATCGCCTCGGCTTTTTCAATCTTAAAAAAAGGACGGTCCTTTTCGGAGTTTTCCACAGGTTTTCCACAGTTATTGGCCCGCTGTCTATATTTTGAACTCAATAACATCGCCGTCTTTGACGATGTAGTCACGCCCCTCGGTTCTGACGAGCCCTTGTTCGCGCGCTACGGCGTATGACCCCGCGGCAAGCAGGTCCGCGGCGGCAATCACCTCCGCGCGAATAAACTTGTCCCTGAAATCGGTATGGATCGCGGCGCCCGCCTCCGGGGCCGTTCCACCGCGCGGAATCGTCCACCCCCTCGTTTCATCGGGGCCGGTCGTAAAGAAGGTAATGAGACCGAGAATCTCGTACCCTTTCTGAATAAGCGCGTCGAGCCCCGCCGAAGAAACGCCGAACTCTTGCCGCGCGAGCGCGCGGTCGTCGGGGGTGAAGTTCGCAACATCCTTTTCAAACGCGCTGTCAAGCGAAACCCACGCCGCGCCCGACGCTTCAAAAAAATCACGGAGCGCATCCGGCAATTCCTCTTTCTCAACCGACCGGTTCACGACATACAAAATCGGCTTGAGGGTCAGGAGGTTCAAGTGCTTTACCGCCGCGCGCTCTTCGTCGGAAAGAGGAAACGCCCGGGCAAGTTTCCCGCCGTCAAAATGGCGCTCAAGTTTTTCGAGAACCGCCTGTTCGGTTCGTGCACCCTTGTCGCCGCTCCGCACTTCCCTCTCAATGCTGGTGCGCCGCTTCGCCACAACTTGATGGTCGGCAAGCACGAGCTCAAGATTGACGACTTCAATATCGCGAAACGGGTTTATCGTGCCGTGGACGTGCGTAACGTCGCCGTTCTCAAAGACGCGCACGACTTCCGCTATCGCGTCAACCTCTCTGATGTGGGAAAGGAACTGATTGCCGAGTCCCTCGCCCTCCGATGCTCCCGCCACCAAACCGGCTATATCAGTGAACTCCACGACGGCCGGAATCACTTTTGCCGACTGCGAGAGCCCGGCGAGTTGCGTGAGCCGTTCATCCGGCACCGGCACGATGCCGACCGACGGGTCAATCGTGCAAAAAGGATAATTTTCCGCCGGCACGCTTCTGCCCGTCAGCGCGTTAAAAAGCGTGGACTTTCCCACGTTCGGAAGACCGACGATGCCGATGGAGAGTGACATATGAATGAGAGTGTATAGAAAAGCCGCCCGTTTTACAAACGAAAAGCCCCGCCTTTCGGCTGGGCTTTTCGCAGACATTCGGATGCTCGGAACTCCAAGCACTCACCAAAACAGTTTAGCAAATATGAGCCGCGAAGTCAATAACGGGGTGTGGATAGCGTCCGCCGCGTTGCGTCCTACGGCCGCCCTCCCGCGCGGATGATCGCGATCCACTGTGCGGCTTGTTCCTTAAACCGCGGTTCAAGCTCAGCGGCTTTTTCAAGCTCGCGGATCGCATCCGCCCGCCTCCCCAATTCAACGTATGCGGCGGCGAGAGAAATGTGCGCTTGAACATCGTTCGGGTTACGACTTAAATAATCGAGCCAGAGCGCAGCGACTTTTTGAAAATTGCCGGCATCAACATATGCGGCAACAAGCGGCGAGCTGCGGACATCTATCCTGTATAATTGGCCTGCGAGCAATTCTTCAGCGCGTTTCTCGTTTCCGGTGCGGATAAGCATGGTGACGTACAAGTTCAAGGCGCGACTGTTCTTTGGCTCAAGCGCAAAAGCATCCTCCGTTGCCTTAAGCGCCCCCTTAAAATCGCCCGCATTCAGATACGCGTCAGCCAGCAAAAAATAAATGTCTTGCTTTTTTGGCGAAGCGGCAAGAGCCTCCTTGGCATAAAAGAGCGCTTCTTTCGGCATTGAATAAGAGGCGAGAAGCGACACGAGGAACAGGTGATATCGCGCGTTCTTGGAATTTTCTCCAATTTGCGCCAATAATTCGCCTTGAGCCAAAGTGAAAAAACTTCGTTTAATCTCTTGCGGAACCGGCGACTGCGCAAGTGAAATCGTAACTTGCGCAAGCTGTTCGCGCGCTTCGGCTCGTCCTAAATATCCCAAAGCGATCGCTCGTTCAAAGCTACGGAGTTTTTTCTCAAGTGCCGCCCGTTGTGCATCCGGAGTTCCCGCCCCTTGAGCCTCGCGGAGATCAATGCCCTGAAGAAGCGCGCGATTTGCCAAAATCCCCTTGATATTAAAAAAATAGACGCCGAAAATAATCGTGACGACGACAAGGGGGGCGACAAAACGCTCCATGATCTCGCGACGGGGCGTCTCCGCGCGCGCTCGTTTGGGAATCAAAAAAGAAAAAACAGATGGCGCCTTCTCGAACGATTGGCCGTGAATAAACGCGAGAACCAAGAAAAAGAAAACGTAACTTACAACGTTGTCAAAGACGAAAAGATTTTGAAAAAAATACGCCGCCAAAAGCCCGGTCAAAATGCTTTTTTCGGCGGGGTTGAACCGCTCCGCGCGCCTTTCCCCCCGTTCGTCGTGCCGATTGGGATATACCCAAATCGCATACAAAAGAGCTAGAAAGATAGAAAGGTATGCGAGAAGTCCGAGGAAGCCTCCCGCGATAAGCCAGTCAAAAACGACATTATGCGCTCGGTCAAACCACGGTTCTTGCGCGTACATCCGCGGGTCGTAGTATTTGCTGAACACAAGCATGAAATTGTCCTGTCCCCAACCGAGAAGCGGATGCTCTTTCACGCCTTCCCACGACATGCCCCACAAAAGAAAACGCGACTCCCCCACCGAAAGCGATATGTCGGAAAGCCGTCCCAGCGCGGGACTATTGTGGATGAACTCCGTCTTTCTGACAGCCATGAAGCCGCTTATTAAAATGAGAAGCGCTATGAGCGCCGCGAGCGCGGGCTTTTTCAACGAGGGCGCTTGACGGCCGCCCCAAAAGAGCATGAGGCACGCCGTGAGTATCACACCCCCCACAAACGCAAGAATGGCGCCCCTCGTTGCGGTGTTAAATAAAATGAAAAAATTAAGCGCTCCCGCAGCCCCGTATGTCCATTTAAGAATTCGGCTTTTGTTCTCTCCGGCAAAAAGAAAGGCGGCGAAGAAAATATGAAAGAGGAGGTACGACGCCAGATACGTCGCGTTACCGAAGGTGGCATCAACACGAGCGCCTCCCTGATTTATCACAATGAAACCGAGAAGTTGAAAAATGCTGTAAATTGAAACGAGAACGCTCACACCAAGCGACGTTTGCAAGAATCGTGTCCACAGGGTGCGCGTCGTGAGCATTGAACCCGCAACGGCGAACAGAGCAACGAGGTGCAGAAGCGTGATGAGGCCGTCCATCCGTTCATAGTTTGACCAAAAACTCCGCAAGAAATTTTCGCCAAAAATATCGGCGGCGGTGATAATGCCAAGAAAAACAATGAGCGTTCCCCAAATCCATGAAAACCGGAGGCGGTAGCGCGCGTCCCGCCACGCCAAAATGAGCCACCCGCCCAGAATAAGCTCAACAATGATCCGGAATGCGAAATTTTTTCCCGTAATAAACGGAAAATACATCATTTTGGCGACGACAAAAGGCAGGAACGGAAGCAAAAAAATGCCGCCAATAATGCCGTAGCGAAGTATTTTGTTGAGCGTTCCATCCGATGGCATTTCCCCACTATACTAAAAACATCATAAAAATGCCACTTTTTGACGGGGCGGCGGTTTTCGGTGTATAGATGATGAAGAGCCGGAGTGTCTTGAGAAAGGGCCAGGGGCATGGCGAAGAGCGTTGTGTTTGTCGCTGAGCAGGAAGCGCCGTCTCAGGTTTTTGCGCGTCTCGCTGATCACATTGCGGGCCGCTACGGCCACGGCGGATGGCTTGCGTGCCATCTCGGCTACGGAGAAAAGATCAGTTCTTTTCCGCGTCTTGCGCGTGATGTCGCGGAAGCGGTATGCGTTCTGGCCGGTGTGTCTCCGGAACGAGGTCTCGCGGACGCCGAGGTCGCTGCGTGCGGCACGGCGCATGTAAATGGTATCCCGTACGGACTCTACGCGGACACATGGAGCCGCGCGAGAGGCACAATGCATTATCCGCGTGAAGTCCGCGCCGCCGCATCATTCATTTTTCTGGCGGACGAGTGCGACAAGAAAGCCGTGCGGAAACGATTCCCGAACGCAACCGTTACGGTCACCGGCAACCCCATCTGGGAAAGTTTTTTCTTTTCCGAAGACACGAAGGATGCGGCGCGCGCATTGCTCAGCGGCGCATGCGACATATTCGGCAACCGCATCGCGTTCACGCCGCAGGACTCGGTCATTCTCTGCGCCGGAGGAACGGACTACGCCGAGAACGTTCTTCACTTCGGCAGCGTTATGAACGCCTTCGCAATGAGCCGAGGACAACTCTGGGCAAAAAATGCCGCCGTCGTTTTTGCGCCGCATCGAAGGGATTTTTCCGAGCCGGAGGCATACCGCTTCTTTTCGCGATCAGCGAATGGGGTGCGCACCTTCGTGGCGCAAGGGAGCGCGTTCCCGATATCGCGTCTGACCGCCGCTTCCGACCTTGTCGTTGATGCGCGGACATTGGCTGGCGTTGAGGCAATGTGTCTCCGGAAACCGGTCATTGATTTTTGCACCGCCTTATCAATCGCGCGGTATCGGAATGGGAACGGATACAGCCGTTTTGAACCGTCTCTCCGCGGCGCAGTGCATACGGTATACGGCGACACCAACATGCTCGCGTTCTCGATCCAGCATTTTTTGGGTTCGGGAGGCGCCGGCATGCGGGAACGCCAAGAATTGTTCATGCCGCGGCCGGAGCGGAAAGGAAGCGCTCTTGAAAAAATGTATGAGGCGCTGAAGAGATTTTTCTAACGCAAACGCCTCATGTAGCAAAACCGTCCCCTCGGGACGGTTTTTTATTGACAGCTGGCCGCCTGCGTCGCGGGTTAATTAATTTGTTCAACATCGGGTGTTGAACATAAAATATGTAGCACTTGACTGTTGGCCGCCTGTGTGCGAGAATGCTTCCGGACGAAAATACTGTTTGAGAGGCAGAAATGAGCCTGCTGCTCCTTGTCGCTACGGATAAAGCCCCATCGTCCGCATTTGAAAAATTTGCAATCGCTACGAACATGCGCGAAAGGGGTGAGGCTGCCACTCTCATTGGCCACGGGATAAAGATTTCATCAGGAGAAGTTGGAAGCTCTTTTGCCAAGCTTAACCCGGGTTGCGTGCTCATCGGCATGTCTTCCAAAGAGATAAACTCCGAGGGAGAAATACGCGCTTGCGAGATCGCGCGTGAGCGCGGCATTCCGTATGGATTCTACGCCGACACGTACGGCGCGGTGACCGGGCGGCCACAGTTCACTGCGGCGTTAAAGGAGGGGGCTTCGTTCCTCTTCGTGCGGAATCAGACGGAAGCCGATCGCGCGCGTGGACACTTCCCGCGCTCCGTTATCGTCGTTTCGGGCAACGTCATGCAGGAGGATTGGTTTTATCCGACCGCTACCTATGAAGACGTGCGCCGGAAGATGGACGTCGCGCCCCGGGAACTCGCGGTGCTGTGCCCGTCCGGAAAAGAGCTCGTGGTGAACCTCATCCATTTCGGCGCGGCGATTGAAGCGGCGAAGATATGCCGTTTGGAACGCCGGATGGATATGCGCGTTTTTCTTGCTATTCATCCGGGCGATCCAAAGGAGAATTATGAACATTACCTGGCTCTTGCGAGATTTTCACAGTCGGTGCCAGATTTTCACAGTCGGTGCCGGTTCGCGCAGTGGGAAAAGAAATAATGTCAACGGGAGAGCTTCTGGTCGGATGCGACATCGTGGTCGCATCCATGTCAACAGTAAGCGACGAGGCGGCGTGCCAGCGAAAACCCGTCATTGATTTCATGAGTGACATAGCGCTTGGAATACACGAAAAAACAGCCGGACGCCGCGACTGGGAACCGTGCAATGAGGGAGCTTCGTTCCCGGTCCACGGAGACACCGGTGCACTTGCGCACGCCATGCACGGACTGCTTGCGGAAGGATCTCCGCTTCGGGTTGAGCAGCGAAAAAATCAGGAACGCATGTTCCCTCTGCCGCGGGAACGCGGAGAAGCAGTGCGCCTGATGCACGAAACTATCGTAAAGTTCCTTAAGTAATAAAGTTCCTTAAGTAAAACCCGCAACCGCAAACACCGTCCCCTCGGGACGGTTTTTTATTGACAGCTGGCCACCTGCGTCGTGGATTAATTTGTTCAACATCGGGTGTTGAACAAAGCGGTTTTTAAAATGTATAGCGAATATGTGCCCAAAAAGGACCCGTCCTTCTCCTGCTTTATCCACAGCGGCTATGAGTGATATTTTTCCAGCAATTCCGAGCTTGAGCGGATCTTATCGCCTCCGACATTAAAAATCATTTTAACGCCGAGTTTTTTACAGATGTCCGCTTCGGGAATGTCTTTTTCATTGCGGCGGTCGCCGCCGTTCGCAAAAATATGCGGACGAAACTTTTCAATTGCGGGAACGACATCGTTGCGTTCGCTTTCCAAAATAAAAACCTCGTCAACGCATCTCATGCTCCTGATGAGTTCGGCTCTATCGTCCTGCGACATAAACGCTTTCCCCTTCTTTCGAACAAGCCACCGGTCGCAATTCAGGACAACCACAAGCCGCGTGCCGAGTTTTTTCGCTTCTTCAAAGAGACGCAGGTGCCCCACGTGCAGCGGGTCAAAGCCGCCGCTTACCATAACGACGGTTTCTTCAATGCGGCCGTAGTCGTCCTCGTGCCGGATGACGTCTTCTTCCCGCGGCTCTCCGAGCGCGACCTCGACATACGCTCCGCGGTACAGCCGGTGTTTTTCCATCGGATTCACTTTGTATAATCCGAGGTGCCATTCGCTTCTCTTTGCGTGCGACTGCAAACTGGTGCGACCGGTGACGAACAGGAACTTAAGCCAAAAATGCCTGCGGTGGAAAAACTTCCACATGCGGCCCCATGGCCTTTTTTCGTGCATTAACATAGGCAAATGCGAGTGGCGGCCCTTTCTTTACCCGCCGAGAGACGCTTTGGTCTTCCGCGCTTCTCCCGGCACAAAGCGCTCGTACCTTCCGTCGGTATATTGGAAAGCGTCTCCGGAAGAATGCCGGTATTCGTAACCGTGCTGCCGCGTCAATTTTGAACCGTCCATAACGATCGGGTATGAGTAAAACCGCCACACGCCGCGCGATGTGGGAACTTTGCCGCGCGTCAGATGCCAGAAAACGAAGTACGCGAGCCGGACCATCCACGGCGAAACGCGGAGCACTCGCTTCCCCACCGCGCGCGCCATATCGGGCGCAAATACCGGCTCCCCCGGCGGCGTAATGTTATACACCTCATACGCCCCCGGAACGTCCCGCAGAGACAGAAGCTCAACGATGTCCGTAACGTCATCTTCATGAATGAATTGCCTCACCCACCACGGCGTCGCCGGCACAAAGGAAACCATAAGTGAAATGACCCGATACACGGCGTCCCCCTTCAGTTGCCCGGCGAGCGCCGATTGAAGACCGAAGCGCGTCCGCATAAACCGCCCGCGCGGACCGGTAATGGCCGCCGGACGGATGACGAATACCTGCGTCGTGCCGTTCGCTCTGTTGGAGGACCCCCGCCACAGCCGATGGAGCGATTCCTCAACGTGTTTTTTTTCAGCCCCGTACGAGTACTCCTCCTCGCGCATCGGTTCGTCCTCGGTAAACCGATGCTCCGCCGAGTTGGTCCGATATGCTCCGTATACCGCCGCGCTTGAGAAATAAATGAGTTTTTTTACCGACGGCGTCTTAAAAGCGAAAGTAAAAACATTTTCGGAACCGTCCACATTCCAGCGCCGCTGCAGGCCGCTCCGTCCATAGAGTTCTCTGATCTGCCACGCCGTATGAATAACCACATCGGGTTTTTTCTCCCGGACCGTCGTCTGCCACGAATGGTCGGCGGTATTCGCCGTGATCCAGAAGATTTTTGCATTGTTCGTCAAAAGGTCCGGTTGCGGTTCCTTATCAAGCGCGACAATGAGGGACACGTCGTCCCGTTTTGAAAACTGGTCGCAGAGCATTGCGCCCACATATCCCGCCGCGCCGGTTATAAATAATGTTTTCATTGTATAGCGCCTATCACCGCGTGCATGACTCCCCTACCTTCCCGTTCGCGACAAAAGCGTCTTGACGGTCCGCAGGGCGATGACGAGGTCAAGGATGAACGACCGATTCTTTACATAATACAGGTCGTACGAGAGCCGCACCTTCATCTCCTCAATGGACTGCGGCTGGGTTTCCTGCTTGATCTGCGCCCAACCGGAAAGACCGGGGGTGATGAGGTAGCGCGCGTCATAGTACGGCACTTCCTTACGGACCCGCTCCGCAATGCCCACCGTATCGGGGCGAGGCCCGATGAGCGACAGATCGCCGCGCACCACATTCCACAGTTGGGGGAGCTCATCAAGGCGCGTTTTGCGAAGCACTCGCCCCACCCGCGTCGGCACATTGTCGCCTTCCCCGGGCCAGATGCCTTCCCGATTCCTGCGCAAGCTCCGGAACTTAAAGAGCGTGATAGATGCGCCTCCGCGGCCCACGCGCTCGTGGCGGTAGAGCACCGGCCCGCGGTCACTCACCCATACCGTTGCGGCGGCGAAAGGAAATAAGACCGCAAACAGGACAAGCAGGGGCAGGGCGATAATGACGTCAAACGAACGCTTCAATGTATCATACACGGGGCGCGATGATTGCGACAAGTGTTCCAAAAACCACTGATGCCGAACGAGTGACAGCGGAATGCGTTCAAAAACGGACTCATAGAGCGTGTCCAGGTCAATGACCTCTACGCCGCGAAAGAGCAACCGGTACAAGACGGGCAGCGCCTCACGGCACTGTTCGTGTCCCATGTCTACCACAACGGCATTCGCCTTCCCCGCGAGCACGCTCTCCTCAATGCGGCGCGCAAGCGCCTTCGGCTCTATCTTGTGGGGATACAGCCGCTCAATAATGTGAAATCCGTAATAATCGTTTTTGCCGAGCGTTTCGTACAACTCCTTCGCTTCCGCGCCGCTGCCGACGAGCACCGCGCGTATGAGTTCCGCACGGCGAAGAAACCGTCCGATGTATAAACGCCATCCCAGAATGAAGAACGAGGAAACGATGAGATAAATGAACAGGTTGGTCTTGGGCGTGATGCTAAAATACGGAATGAGATAAAAGAAAAAAACCGCGATGACGATATTCACGCTCTGGGTCCGCGCCAGATTTGAAAGCAATTTCTTTTTTGAAAAAACAGTCGCTTGGTCGTAGAGGCCCGCAATAATGAAAACGACGACCCAAAGGATAATGAGGATGGAAAAAGGCGCAATGTGGTCAGTGAATGCCGCCGGGTCTGGAAAGGAAGCTGAGCGAATCGCGAGCGCGGCAAGGAGCGCAGCGTAAAAAAGCGCCGTATCGCCGAGAAGCAAAAGCGCCATGCGCATAATCGGGCGGTTCCACATAGTACATATCTATAACATAAAGGCGCTCGCGGAGGTTATATACAAGACAGGCCTTCTGTGGCATCCGAAGCACTCACCAGACACCTCCGCACCGCCTGCGGCGTGATCACATCGCATGCAGAAGAACAAGCACAAAACAAAAATACTCTACGTCATCACGAAATCAAACTTCGGCGGTGCGCAGCGGTATGTATATGACCTTGCGACGTCTCTCCCGCGGGAGGATTTTGACGTTGCCGTTGCGCTCGGCGGCGATGGGCTGTTGAAGCAGAAACTTGACGAGGCGGGTGTGCGCACCGTATCCATGCCGTCGCTCCAGCGCGACATACGCGTCGCAAAAGAATTAAAAACTTTATGGCGCCTGTTCCTCCTCATTCGCCGCGAGCGCCCGCGCGTCCTCCACCTGAACAGCTCCAAAGCCGGCGCGCTCGGCGTCCTCGCCGCTCGCCTTCATAATATGACGGCTCAAGACCGTGAGCTAAAAACTAAAATCATCTTCACCGCGCACGGCTGGGCATTTAACGAGGACCGCCCGTGGTGGCAAAAAGAATGTTTCCTCGTTCTTTACTGGCTTATCGTTCTTTTGTCCCACCGGACGGTTGCCGTGTCGCAGGCGGCAAAAGATCAGGTTGCGCACCTGCCGTTCATCGGCAAAAAAATCATCGTTATACATAACGGCGTTTCGGCTGAGAAAATGCTTGAACGCGCCGCGGCGCGGCGCGCGCTCGCGCGGCGCGCCGGCATCCCCGAGGCCGAAGCAGAAAATGCGCTGTGGATAGGCACGGTGGCGGAACTTCATAAAACCAAGGGGCTCAACTGCGCACTTGAGGCGATCCGCCTTCTCGGCGCGGCGCGGAAAAAAATTATCTACGCCGTTTTAGGCGAAGGAGAAGAACGGCGAGCGCTTGAGGAGCTCATAAAAATACACGGCCTTGAAGACCGCGTGTACCTTCCCGGATTCATTCCGAATGCAGCCGCATGCCTCAGCGCGTTTGATATTTTCACGCTTCCCTCCGTTTCCGAAGCCCTTGCGTACGCCGTCCTTGAAGCGGGGAGCGCCGGACTCCCCGTCGTTGCGACGAAAGTCGGCGGCATACCCGAGATCATCACCCATGAAGAGAACGGGCTCCTCGTTCCGCCACGGGAACCGCTTCGCCTCGCTCATGCGCTCGGCATCCTTATGGAAGATGCGGAAAAACGGGAGCGGTTCGGGGCGCGCCTTAAAGAAAAAGTAGAGTCCTCCTTCGCAAAAGAAAAAATGCTCCGCGAAACGAGCGTTCTTTACAGCGCGCGATTTTAAAACCGCGCGTTTTTTTGCAGCGCTTCCACGAGCATCGCAACCGCTTCGTCGATGCTCACCTGGTTGGTTTTGACGACCACCTCCGCATCGGTCGGTTTTTCATAAGGATTTTTTTCGCTCATGCCGATGAGATCCCCGATATCTCCGGCACGCGCTTTTTTGTAAAGCCCTTTCACATCGCGCGCTTCGCATACAGCAAGCGGGCAGTCAACAAAAACCTCAATATAGTTCTCACCCACAATGCGGCGGTTTTCTTTCCTGTCCTCCGCATACGGCGAAATAACCGGTACAAGGATGACATCATGCGCTCTCTTTTTCTCGCACGCCAACTCGGCGATGAGGCGATTATTCTCCCGTATGTCCTCGCGCGAAAAGCCGAGGGGCTTTTCGCGCTTATCCCTCACATCGTCGCCGTCAATGATAACGACACTCTTTCGTTGTTTTTTGAGCGCCTCGGCAAACGCCTCGGCAAGCGTCGTCTTGCCGGAGCCGGAAAGTCCCGTGAGCCATACAACAAGTCCCATACTATATCTATAACTAGCACACGTATAAAAAAGTAAACCCCCACACCTTTTCTCTCATTGCAGACTTTCAGTAATTCTTCTTTTGAGTTGCGTTAATGCTTTGCCATCTTTTTTGAGAGTTGCTTCTCTTTTTCTCGCGTCACCCTCGCTATAAAATGCCTCGTAGTAGCGCAACTCCAGAGGACGCCTTGGTTTTGTGGATGGCACCTCTCCTCCGTTATGTCCTCTCGGGTCTGCGTCTCAAATCATTGGTGCATCCAATGTAGAGCTTCTCATCTTTTTTACTTTTCAAAATATAAAGATAAAACACCAGCTTATTATATGATTTGAGACAATGAGAGGAAAGGTGTGGGGGTAAAAAAAACGCCAGTGGTATCACTGGCGACTTTGGAAAAATGCCGCAGCGGCAATAAGAGAAGGGCGATGATAGCCCACAAACACTTTCGAGTATTCCGTAAGGACATAGCGCAAGAGACGCGGTTCCCACCATGTACACGCAACATCTTCCTCGTACGGTCCATCCGCATACGAAGGATGAAAATTGTTGTCCACTTCCACAAGAAACGTTGGTCCCCGTACTGCCCGACGGTGGAGGACAGCGTCTGTCCAACAAATTGGTGGCATGCCAACGACAAGTACGGGAGCTTCGTCGAGATGCGTGCGCACAAGGTCAGCGGGTTTAGCTAACACAAAATCCGCAACCTTGGTTTCTTCCCTGATGCCGCGTACAAGCGCATCCACCACGGCTTCGTCCGGCTTAACCGTTTCAGCAATACACTCTTCGCGGCCGCCATCATACGGATCGGGCTTATGAAAGTGGGGGTTACGTGTTTGGGTCATAATCGCAATGTCACCTTCAGAATCCCTTCGGTAGATTACCCCAAAAACAACAAGCTTATAGTCCATCACGCGCCTCCTTTGCAAGCAACGATTCGAGAACAGGCAAGACATGCCTTAAATCGGCTGTTCTGCTCTTGGGGTCAACAAAGTGTATTCTCGCAAGAACGTCGGGGGACTGTGTCCGCAGAAACGCTTCAAGCGTCTCATTATAGTTAAAGGCAATCCCGTTTCCTCCCGAGGAAGCAACCCCTGCGATGCCGCCGCTGTCTCCCATGGTGTCTCCCATGTGGACAACATCACACAGTCCGCACGAAGGAAAGTTTTTTAGAACGTACCGGGCGACAAGATCTGCTTTCGCGCTTTCGTCCACAATCCCAAGCTCAACATCTCCCGTCGCTTGAATTCGATCGTATACTTGTGCATAAGCAGCAGGGGGGTCAAAGTAGTCGAAAACCATTTGCCGTAATTCGGCTTCTTCGAGCACGCAATCTGGCGACCCGTCTTTCCCAAACTTGAGAATGTTTCCAAGGTGGCCGTGTATTGCCGTATCGCCAAGCATCGCCTGGATGGCATATATCGTCACGGAATATCCCGTGGAATTGACGACAAGCGGAACATCATGCGACCGTAGGAATGCAATGAATTCATCAAATCCACTGACAAACCGCATATGCGTTCGCACATATTCAATCGCCTGGCGAAGCGTAAGCCCCCGCGTAAGCGGGCCGGCTGTGCCGAAGGCCTCTTGCATGGTCGCGGTCCCGCTTGTCTGCTTCCTGAATACTGCATCGGCTATTCTGAAGTTCTCTCCACTACAAAAGAGCCGAATTATGTCGCTCATTGAGTGCTGATGAATCAATGTGCCGTTCAGATCGGACGATACGATAAGGCGCGGCGGTGACATCTCTCACCTCATGCCGTGTTGTGTTCTTCCTGCCTTATACCATGCGGTGAAGAATCAGTCAACAAATACCTTTTCATTCTTCTCTACCATGTCAATAATCACTTTTGAAATCTCCGGACGCATAAACCAGTTCGGAGGCATTAGACCAGCGAGAAACATTTTACGCGCATCCGTCCCGCTGATGTGCATTTTTTCATTTTCGGCGTGCGCTCCGCCGTCGTCATCTTCGTGGACGTGTCTCCCGAGGCGTTCTGAATAAAAAACCTTGTTAAACCTGACGGGCGTAATGCCGATATCGGGGAATCGGTCAAAAATTTCATGGGATGCGGTTGGAGCATAAAAGTCGCCAACACCTGTGTGGTCTCTACCGACGACAAAGTGACTGCAGCCGAAGTTCTTTCGGCAAAGCGCCGTAAAGAGCGCCTCGCGCGGGCCTGCGTAGCGCGAAAAGGTCGCGTATGTGGCAAAGACCACCTTATTCTTCGGATAAAACTGCTGTGACATCATTTCATACGCCTTAATGATCGGGAGCGAATGAAAATCGCCACTTTTTTTCTTTCCGATGACGGGATGCACGAAAAGACCGTCGGCGTTCGCGCGAGAAAGCGCTTCCATCTGAATAAATTCGTGCCCGCGATGCGGAACATTCCGTGTGTGAAAACCAACCACTTTTGACCATCCTCGTTCTTCAAACATCCGCCGCACTTGGCGCGGCGTGAGTTCATACCCCTTGAAAGGCGCCGCACGCCGCTTCAAAAGGGTGACCTTCCCGCCGAGAAGCACGCTTTTCATGTTCTTGACCGCGCGGACTCCCGGGTGCCGTTCGTCGGTCGTGCCATACAACTTCTCGGCAAAACTACCGCGGTCGTAGCGATATTTCTCCGCGAGATGAAGAAGCGCGACCGCATTCCCCGCTGTATCGGTGAGCAAAACATCGTCCCCCGCCTTGAGTTCTGCCGCCTTTTCTTCGGTGACATCGAGCACGACGGGCATCGGCCACACAACACCGTTTGCTTGTCCCGAGCCAGGTCGAGGTGCTAAACGCATATTGAGCAGCACCGAGCGCAGGTCGTCCTTCCCCATAAAGCCCTCAAGAGGTGAAAACGTCCCGATCGCGATTTGCTCGACATCCATGTGCTGCTCGTCGCTTAAAGGTATTTTCGGCATACCTCCGAGCGTCGGAACCGCTTTGGCAAACCTTTGGACGAGCGCACCGCCGTGCGGCGGCACGAGAAGAGAAGACGTGTAATTCTCTGTCAGATAGCCGCTCTCCGAGAGACGCCTTGCGATATTAACCTCTTTCCGGTTACCGTCCTCCCCAAGCAACGCCGTTTCTTTCGTATGGTGTATAATCTTGTTTAACATATTTATAGCTTCTATCGGATAACGGCCGATCGCCGTTTCTGCGGCAAGCGCAAGTCCCGAGGCGCCGTCCAAAATAGTGCTTATAACATCATGCACTTCGGCGCGTGTCGGTTCTTTCTTTTCAACCATTGATTCAAGAAGATTGGTTGCAACATAGGTCTCCTTACCCAACGCCCGAGCCCTCTCGATAATCACTTTCTGCATAAACGGCACCCGCTCTATGGGAACCTCCTTGGAAAGATCGCCGCGGTCAATTAAGAGCGCGTCTGCTTCTTGTATAATTTCATCAAGATTTTGGAGGGCGTCTGCACATTCTATTTTTGCAATAATGCGCATACCGGACTCTTCTCGTGCGCGACGCACGTCTTCCCCCGACCTCGCAAATGAAAAAGCAATATGCTCAACACCCTCTTTCTTTGCGACGGCAATCGCTTCTCTGTCCTTGGGCGAAAGGGGAGGCAGTTTAAAAACTCTTTGAAGCGCGGAGTCGATGACGACGGCTTTATTGGAGCCCGTCTGCCCGCCGGTCAAAGCGCGCGCGGTCACGTGTCCGTCTTTACGGAGAGACGCGTCAAGGACGCGGAGAAGAAGCGAGTTGAAATCAATATAGATCAAATCCCCCTCCTCAAGCTGAGAAATGACAGAAGAGGGACGAAGCGCCATTTTGGTTTTGTCACCGAAAACGCTCTCTGCACAAAGCATGATTTCGTCTCCTTCTTCCAGAACGACCTTGTTGTCTTTGACATCGCCATTCCGGATCTGCGATCCTTCCGTGTCCAAAATGAAGGGAATGCCGACTTTTTTTGCCAATCGCATGAAATGCTCTTGGTCGGGAAGCGTAGAGTGGGACATGTTGACGCGCACGAAATCAACCCCGCGATCTTTGATCATGCGGAGGTCGTGTTCCGTGCGGGTTGAAGGACCGAGAGTAACGATTACTTTCATGCGATTGTCGGTCGGAGTCCTATTTTTTAAACACCACGGTGAGCATCCGGTGCAGACGCTCTCCCGCGCGGAGCGGTTTCATCCCCGCTTTCTTCGCCAAAAGCCCCAGCGAATGAGCTGAAAAGATATACGGATGGTACGGGTTCATTTGGTCAAACGTCAAAAGATTTGAGCACTGCACGTAGATAATCCCGTTTTTCTTAAGGCATTGTTTCGCCCATTTGATGATCTGGAGCGGGTAGACGGTGTTTTCAAGCGAGTGCGAAAAAATAATCGCGTCAAATTTTTGTTTTTTATTCCTCAATCCGCCTAAGTCCTCGGCATAACTCCCGATCAGCGCGGTCCCTACTTTTTTAATGGCGCGTTGCGCTTCAAGAGACGGCTCGATCGCATAGACCTTGCTCTTATATTTTTTGCGGAGCTCTTCTAAAGTAACGCCGAAGCCGGCGCCCACTTCCAAAATATCGGTGCGCGCGTCAAGCGTGATGAAGCCGGACAGCGTATCCGATATGATCTTAACGCGCATCTCGCGATGCTTCTCAATAACCGTCTTAGTGCCTTCTTTTTTACTCCATGCTTTTTCGTTGTCCCATTTGTAGCGCTTTGTGTTCCACATTTGACCCGGCATATGAAACCCGACATTGGCGACTTTCTGCTCCCAAAAAAGATTTTTATAAAAATCCTGGTACGACTTCTGCGTCGGGCGGGGATTCATGAACTTAAGACCGCACTTTCCGCACACCGCATACCAAAAATCCATGTCGAGCCATTCCACCTTTCCGTTGGGAATTAAGACATCACTCCCGCAAAGCGGGCATGCTTCCAACAGTTCAAAATCAAAAGAGAAATTGAGCAGTTCTTTTTCTTTATTCGCTCTGTTTTTTTTCATACCAACCGAACAAGCGTTTAGTTTTCAACGTCGTATTTTGTAAAAACTTTCGCACGCACATCCGCCACCGCTTCATCAATGGTTTCCGCGAGATCCGCCGTCATGTGGGCCTTAAAATCTCCCACCACGCCCTTTCGCATGGAATCCCCCGAAACCTCTTCTCCTCGCTGCCGGCCTTCTTTTTTCGTATGCCGCAGGGTCATATTTTCAAATGAGGCCTCTTGTATCATATGAGAGATGATTTCGTCCGTTGCCCCGACCCCCAAATAAGAAAGCATCCCTTTGATTACGCGAACGGGATCGACGGTCATCTTTTCATAGGTAATGCAATGTACCCATCCTTTATATGCGAGAAGCGCCTCGTATTCCTTAACAATGCGTTCGCGCAAATAGTCAAGCGCGAAGTCCTCTGTCACCTCTTTCTCGTTGCGTCTCCCCTTGCTTACCAAACTGAAATGCCACGATACGATTTTGTCTTTCGGGTCCCGCATAATGCAGATTTTTTGCATGCTGGGATAAAGGGAGTCAATAAAATCAAGATGAAACACGTATGCCGGGGTTGACTCACCGACGATTTTTTTATTCCCCCGTTGCCTATCGCAGTAATCACTGTAACGCCTTACGCACATCGCGATAAACTCTTTTTTGGGGATCTTGTCCTTATGCTCCACGAGGTCAGCGAACACCTTGCCGTATTTTGTGAGCCAGTCCTCGATCGGTCTAGTGAATGCGCTCGGATTTTCTCCGTTGACGGTCGCCAGCGTGTTAAAAAAATGCACTTCCCCGACCCGCAACTCGCCATTGGGCCCCTGAAAAGGCAGAGCGGGGAAGCTCGCGATGTCGGGGTGCGCATTCAAGGTCGCAGAGGTCCACAAAGAACCGCTCCGTTCCATGCCGACTATCAAAAAGTCCGGGCGTAATTTTTCTGCCATGCGATTATTTCTTCTTGAAAAATCTCCTTACCTTTTCGGCGATGAAGACGTCGGTGCGCTCGCGCGACTCAACGGTCATACCGCCGATGTGCGGCACAATGATGCAGTTTCGGTGCGTTTTCGCGTACTCAACCAAGGGGTGTTCTGCAAATCCCCTGTTAAAAGATGTTTCATCGGCAAGCACGTCGGCCGCATACCCCGCTATGGTACCCGCTGTCAGCGCGCGAAGCAAGGCGTTCTCGTCAACAATGCCGCCCCGCGCGGTATTCACCACATATGCGCTTTTTTTCATCCTCGCAAACGCTTCGGCGCCGAACATGTTTTCCGTTTCTGGAGACAAGTGCACATGGATTGACACAACGTCGCTTTCGCGAAGAAGCTCGTCAAGAGGCACTTTTCGGCACCCCGAAACGGGACTCTCCGCCACATTCGGGTCCGCATACAATACCCGCATTCCGAACGCGAGACCGTATCGCGCCATCCATTTCCCGAGACGCCCCATACCGACGATGCCGAGTGTTTTCCCGTAAAGATTGCGCCCGCGAAATTTTTCCCGTTCCCAACGGTACTCTTTCACGTCATCAAACGCCCAGGGGGTAAAACGAACAAGGTCTATGAGAAGCCCCCACGCAAGTTCTGCGGTGCCGGTGATCGTATCTAAAAACTCATTCTCTCCGCGCAATGACAGGACTTCAATTCCTCTTTCTTTCGCATACGCAACATCAAGATGGTCAAGGCCGGTCGTCGCGGTCGCGATAACCTTGAGATTTTTTGCCCTCTCAAGAACCGCCCTATCAAACATGAGCCCAAGGCCGACAACGGCGATATCGTACGCTTCAATGACTCCCGCGAGCGCCTCTTGCGCGGGGATCTGATAATCAACTTCGCCGAGCGAATCCAAAATGCTGCGCGCTTCTTTGGTGTACACCTCGCCGATGGTGTTAAGAACTTTCATATGCTATCCGCGGGCGTTCGTTTGGCGGTAATAATCCTTATCTGGGATCTTGATGACGACGAGCCGCGCCGTCCCTTTGCAAATGTGCCGGTGGGGCTCTCCCGCGGGAATGAAAAGCCAGTCCCCCGGTTTGAGAACCGAGGTTGTGCCGCCGCGGATTTCTTTCGCTTTTATCTCATTCCTATTTTCCGAACCGTCTTTATTTTTACCGAACCACGGGTCAACCATTTCTCCGCCGCAGATAAATGTCACTTCGCCCTCAAGGCAATGCCACATATCCGCCTCGTGCATGTGCACTTCGGCATCGTTTGAGACATCCTTGTCTTCAAGGATGTTAAGCGGGAGACCGCGTTCAGCAGCAAACGATTTCAACGGCTCCAGAAGTTTTTTCCCGTCGGTTGCGGCGGTATCCAACGTTTCTTCTATAAGCGATTTTTGTACAAGGACGCTTTTTGGCATATGCGTACTATAACACACCGAGGCAAGCAAAGGTTGGGCTTCCCGCCTGTCAGCCGCACAAAAGAAGAAAAGAAAAACGCCTCAAAGAGGCGCTTGCCGTTTGAGAAAAAATTCCGCAAGTTCAAAATCAATCGGCTTGTTTATGTCCACGGAGCGTTCCTCCGGCATGAGATAGGCGCGCGAGATTTTTCCGAACAAATCCCCCCGCCTGATGCATTCCGTCTTGGTGAGGTAAATCGCGCAGTTCCTTTTGTACATTTTTGAAAGGTCTTGGCGCCGAGAAGATTCCTTCCCCTCTTGCTCTTCAAAATACGGCAGGATGACCCCGTTCTCAATTTTCTTCATTTTTTTCGGCGAAAAATCATCCAATTCTTTCATACTCATCACGGAACCGGCGTCCGTGTCCACGGCGATCCTGATGCACGCATCAATGTCGTCCGCCGTGCGCAGAGGCGAAGTCGGCTGCAGAATCATCAAATAATCGTACTCTTCGCCGAAATCGTTCGTGAGCGTTTCCAACGCGTGTTGGACAACTTCCATTGAGGTGGAGTTATCCTGCGCGAGTTCAGCGGGGCGCATAAACGGGATATCGGCGCCGTATTCTCGCGAAATTTCCGCGATATTTTCGTCATCCGTTGAGACAATGCAGCGCGTAAGGAGCGCGCTCTTTTTCGCCGCTTCAATGGTGTGGGCGATCAAGGGCTTCCCGCCAAGCTCTTTGATGTTTTTCCCTGGGATGCCCTTCGAGCCGCCGCGCGCGGTTATGACGCCAAGGATTTTTTTGTTTTTATACGCCATAATTAATCAACGAACTTCTTTTGGGTATACAAACCAACCCCGGCCAATATTTCGGAGATTTTTTTGCTTGTATCGGGTTGGTAGTATATCGCACTTTGTTCATACCGCCCATGCGCCAATTGCGCGTCGATTGCTTTCTGAATTGCCCGTTTCTTAAAATCAACATCAATCACGTTTTCGGCACGCATGCGGCCGTTTTGCCGGCTCCCGATATTTACCGTCGGAACGCCCAAAAACGAACACTCTTTGATGCCGGCGGACGAATTGCCGACAAGGCATGCCGCATTTTGCAAAAGACCGATAAATTGCTCTGCGGGCACATACTTGACAAAACGCATGTGTTCCGGCTTCTGCCGCTCACGAAAGGTGCGGATTTCCTTTGCGATATCATCCGTTCCCGCGTCAACATTCGGCCAAAACCATACCGTCGGCACGCCGAGTTCAAAAACAGCGGAAAGCAGAACTTCGGTATTGTGACGATTTTTATGGGGCTCCGTCGCCACCGGATGATTCATAACCATAAGATACGGCTTCCTGATATCTATAAGGTCTCCAACTCCGAGGCGATTGATGAAACCGCGCGATATGGAAAATTTGTTCCGCGCGATAAACTCAACTTCCGGACATCCGACGTTGAAAACGCATTCGGGCCGTTCTCCCATGCGAATAATTCTCTGACGCGACTGCTCATTGGTCGGGAAATGGATGTGCGCAAGTTTTGTCACCGCATGACGCACCGATTCATCAATCGTACCGGTTACGTCTCCGCCCTCAAGGTGAGCGATCGGAATATTCAAGTATGATGCCGCGATTGCCGCGGAGAGCACTTCGTACCGATCTCCCCGAACGACGACAACGTCGGGCTTCATGGTATCAAATGCCGTTGCGAACTCTGACACCCCGATACCGGTCGTCTTTGCCATGGCAACCGAATCGCCGCCCTCAAAGGTCATCGTAAGCCGCAGGTCGTGCTGAAAGCCATCGGAGCGCATTGCCTCAAGGATCTCCCCGTATCGTTCAAGCACGGCGGAACCGCCGACGACGATCTGCAGCAAAATATCACGCCGCTTTTTGAGAGCGCGCAAAATTTCCTTGCTTCTGCTGTAATGGATGTTTGACGTTATAACAAAGCAGACCTTACGTTTTTTCATAGTCATCATTCGCAATGTCAAAAGCAAAAAGGCGGGTGCTATTTCAAAACAGCTTCCGTTAACGGCTCATATTTTTTCAAACCCCGCGCCGCCCTTTTCCCCACGACGTCATAAAATCGTTCGGCGGGGAGGCCCCCCGCGTACATTTTGGGGCGCATCGCAAACACCATTTCTTTGGTGATAACGGCTCCCTCCGGAATGTCCGTGCCGGCCATGAGCGCTTTGTTGAAGTACGGACGGAACATGTTGTCCGCGCCCTCAAGCTCTTTTTCTCGGTCGCCGTAATACGGCGTATGGTCGCTGCCGCGGTACAGACCGGCGCGGATCGCCTCCACCATATCCCGCATCTCGGAGGGTGTCAAAGACACTTTATGGTCGGCGCCCCACAGGTCGCGCGACAGAGAAAAATGTTTTTCAAGGACCAATGCGCCCAATTTTACCGCCGCAAGCGGCACTTCGTGACCCAATGAGTGGTCCGAGAAACCGATAACGACGCCGGGGTATTTTTCCGTCAGATACTCAATCGTCGCGAGATTGAAAAACTCCGGCGGGCAGGGATAGTGGCTCACGCAATACAAAACAACGAGCGGCGACCCCCTGCCGCTGATATGCTTCACGACCTCATCAAGTTCCCGCAAACTTACCATCCCGCTTGAAATGACGATCGGCTTCCCGGTCTCAATCATAAAATCAAGCGTCGCGTAATCCTGCACGTCCCCGGACCCGACTTTCCAAAACGGCACGCCGACTTCTTCAAGTTTATACGCCGCCTTCCTGCTCATGGGCGTGGAAAAGAAAATAATTTCCTTTTCATCGCAATACCGCTTAAGCGGCTTCCAAAACATTTCAAGGGGGGTCGCGTTCATATTGCGGGTGATCCAGCTCACCCTGTCGCTTCCTTTGAAATGCGGAGAAACGATGTTCACGTTCAATATCTCGTCTTCAAGCTCGTGGGTTTGGAATTTGACCGCGTCGCATCCAGCGGCAGCCGCTTCACTGACCAAAAACTTCGCATTCTCCAGATATTCCTCCACGCTGCGGTCGTCTTCGGTCTGTATAAAATTTTTCCCGATCTCTGCAATGATAAAAACATCATTTCCTCCGAATGATTTCTCCGTCCCTGGAATTTGAATGGGTGCTTTCATATGTTTAATTAGTGTAAACTACGGCTATTTGTTCACGGGATACTTATGGTGCTCGCTTGCTTTAATCTCTTTTATTTCGCTTCCGCACATCATTTCCGCACGCCGTATATCCCGAACAAAACGAGCGAACTCGCCGGTATCGAGGTCAAGAGCAACGCTATTGTAATGAACCCACGGCGTGCTCCCCAACTTGACGTGTTTTTCTATCATTCGCGCTCCGGCGGCGACCGCCATCATGCAACCGAGCGCCCCCTCGTCATGGCTTGAATAACCGGGAATAATCTTGGGATTCTTTTTGCTGAGCGCATGATAATGGCGGACAACCGCTATCGCGCAATCCTGTGCGGGTGTTGGATATGCCGAGGTCGCCTGCAAGAGATACACCGTCTCATTTTCTCGGAAAGTTTTTTGAACGTAATCCTCATAGTCGGATGATGTATATCCGGTTGAAACGACGAGGGGGCCTTTATAGTGCTCGGCGATTTTCGCGTGATAGTCCTTATGATCGGAAATGGTTGATGGTATTTTATGCAAATGCCTGTTGAACGGCTGCAGAGAGACGAAGGATTCAAAATCAAGCACGGTTGCAAACCAGTCAATTTCCATTTTTTTGCATTCGGCGTCAAATTCCCGTATGTCGTCTACCGAGAGCTCCAATGCTCTCCGATAATCCCCGAGAGTGGTCCCAAACGGGGAAGTATATGGGACATCAAGCTGGTCTTTTGAATAAAACGAGTCTACGTTCCGCTTCTGTATTTTAATAAGGTCTGCCCCCGATTCTTTCGCAAAACGCACCATGCGTCTCAGGCGGTTAAGGTCACCGACGTGATTGGTGGTGAATTCGGCGACAATTATTACTTTATCGGGTACATTATGCATGCTGTATTTTGAAACAATATCTTTTTGTCGGGTCCAAAAATTCCCCTGTGTATCGTATTCCGTTGACCGTAACGGCCAAACCATGCTCCAGGGCGAGATTAAAACCCGCAAGAACGTCCCATACGCGCGCACCCTTGGGATTTTCAAAAGACGCGAAGGAGCCGGTAATCACATTGTAGAGATTATACACACAGCAGCCGGTTATCCGATATTCCAATCCGTCTTTCATACCCTGAAGATGCGCACTGGAGAGTGACGACGACAAACCGTGTATTCTTGACGCGCGCTTCGAGATCGCACTACCGGTCACGAGGCAGAGATCAAGCTCCGGCAAGAGTATCATTGACTCCGCGTGTTTTCCCCTCCTGTACACAGAAACCGACACTCCCCATTCTTTAAGGCCCGAGGTGAAATTCTCGGTGCCGTCAACGGGGTCCAGCACCACATAATTTTTAGTCCCGTCATAAGAAAAACCTTCCAGCGCTTTTTCTTCGGAAACAACCTCGAATGTTTCCGGGAGCGAGCCGATGTAGCTTGTGATTATGTCTTGGCACAGCAGGTCTCCTTCGGTAACGAAACTGTTGTCGTCTTTGATCGTTCTTTCGTTTCTGAGAATTAGGATCTCGTCAATCCGCGCATACACCCGCTTTTGTATTTCCTCGCATACGTCGGTCATAGAAATAATTTTTGATACATCGCCTCGGCGATCGTAAAATCAAACGGAGTGTCAATATCCACCGCTTCGGTGTCAGAAAGTTCGTAAAGAAACGGATTTGAGCCGACGGTGCTTTTGCGAGCAATCATAATATCCCGCGGAATCACCGATGCGGCCCATGAGAGTGCTACGATGTTCGGCAAATCTTGGCTCCGTGGAAACTTCTCCGCGTTGTAGTTAAGAGGCCTTCCTTCATGGAATAAAAATTCCTTCACTGGGGAAACCGGAACCACCGAGTCGTGTGCCTCTTCTTGGAACTTACTGATGATCTTTGACACCGTCTCGGGAGAGATAAGGGGGTAGGTTGCCGCGGCATAGACCACGATATCACCAGGGAAATTCTGCGCCATATTTTCGTACACGTCGCTCATATATACGGTGTTGCTTGCAAATGCATCATCCCGCCTAACAAGTTCAACGGGATATTTTGAGGCAACGCGGAGCATCTCGTCCGAGTTTGAGTTCACGACGATGCCGTCAAGCTCCTTAACGCTTAAAAGTTGCTTGATTTTTATCTCAAGAAGGTTAGAGCCGGCGAATGGCCGTATGTTCTTGTTCTCGACCCTCACAGAGCCGGAACGCACCGGAATGAGTGCCTTAATTTTCATAAGACGCTGATGAGTCGTCGGGGAACGCGCCCGGCGGTTTAGCCAATAAGGTCTACTATTCTTTTAACGGAATCCAGGGCAAGATGGTTGTTATCGTATTGTTTTTCCAATCTTCCCGCCTTAAAACTCTTCACTACTTCAAGGAGCAGGCGGCGCGTGCCTATGATTTCTTGGATCCGGTAATCTTCTCGTGCGAGATTGAGCCCGTGTATGGGAGAAAAATTAACGAAGGGAGCGCGCGTGTAAAACTCCACTCAGAACATTTTTTGTTCAAAACTAAACATGCTCCTGCAGTTTTGACCACCTCATCTCCGCAACATAAAAATCATCCTCCCAGTCAATATCAAATCCGGTCATGTGATCAATTTCATATAAAAACGGCCTCGCCCCGATCCTGTCCTTTGTTTTTTTATAAACTTCAATTGGAGCCAGAAAAATGCCGCTATTTACCTCGTGCCAATGAGGAAGAGTCTGCGTACGGGGCCATTTTTCTATATCCCGGTTATAGTTTAACGGCTCTCCTCTATGCCAAATAAAAGTCTGGAGCTTAGAAACAGTCATCAAAGAATCGTGTCCATCTTTTAGAGACTTAAAAAAAGTTTCTATGACATCGTCATATGTATCGGCAAAAATAAAGGGAGACGTAACGTGGGTCCAAAGCACTATTCCTTCAGAAATAATTTCCGGAACATATGCAATCAACTCATCGGTCCTTGTCGTAGAAAGCCCCAAGTGCGTCGGCCTATCTATAATTTTTACTGGCTTGGGAGAGTTTTTTTGAAAATTTTGAGCTATGTTTTTTACATCATCATCATCAGTAGAAACAATAATACTATCAATATTTTTTGTTTTAATTAACTGTCCGATTTTAATAGCGGTAAGACCCCCTTTTATACCTCCAAAATCCCGAGTGTTTTTTTGTTTAATTCGCTCGCTTCCTTTCCTACAAGGTAAAAAGGCTGTAATGGAGTTTGCCATATAATAAATGCTGTTAACCTAAAAGATGTACTATATTTTTAACCGAATCAAAGGTTATGCGGTTGTTATCGTATTGTTTCTCAAGTTTCCCATCCTTAAAGTCCGCGAGCAAACGAACAAACTCTTTTCTGTCTTCAATAACCTTATTTATTTTAAAATCTGCCGCTACAAGATTAAATCCGTTTATGCCTGAAAAATTAACAAAAATGGACGGTACATCGGCTCCCAATATATAATAATTTGTCGTCGTATGAGGGTTGTTAACACATAAGTCAGAGAGGCACACTAATTCATCCGTTCTTGCATCACCGTCGCATAAAGTTACACCCATTGCCTCAAATGATTTGTATATATTCTCCTCTTTTGGGTGCATCTTGAAAATAAAATTTGCCTCATTCGGGGAGAAAACCTTCCGAATATCCGCGAAAATATTTCGGTAATACTCAATTTGGTATTCAATGCCGAGAGGATTACCGGCAACATAAAAATACTGGAGGCGCATGGAGAGAACGAGTATCGTAATTTTTTGAGGTTCTATGCCGTATTTTTTTTCCAGTTCGGCGCGCGCGTACGCGTCTGATTCTATACTCTGTTTGAGTTTATGCGCCTCTTCCACATCCAGCGTCCCGACGACGGCAACCATCTTCGGGGCGGCACAATCGTATTCTTTCAAAATTCTCTCCGCGGCAACTTCGTCTATCGTCCCCAGTTTATCCGGAACAACAGCCCTTCTTTTAAGAGCCTCAAGCGGAATTCCGGAAAGCATATCAGCAGCGGTATAAAATAATTGTAAAATTCGGTAATATGCTTTTACGGGGAGGGAGGTTTTTTCTCTTTCCCCAAATGAAGCGCCTTGAAGCGATGTCTGCAGACGAATAGTCTCAACTCCCGCCAGTTGTGCCTCGCGCGCGATAAATGGCACGAAACGGTTCAACGCAATGGGATCAAAGAGGTTCGCTCGTACTGCGACTTGTACGGGCGTTACCTGGTCTCCAAGAATTTTGACTCCATCCGCGAATTCGTCGCTGGAAACCTTTCGGACTTCCCCGTTAGTAATCCTTGGGCGGCGCGTACGCCAATTGCGGAGCATCTAGCCTCGGTTATTCGCGAACACCCGGCTT
>JACOWN010000005.1 GCA_016176785.1 Parcubacteria group bacterium
TCTTGAGCGCCTCGGTTTTTAGACGGCATCAAAAACGACCCCGTTTACGACGGGGTCGTTTTTGATTTTATCTTCCTGTCCGTCCGATTCCTCTCGTATCCCCCCGAGAGGAATCGAACCTCTATTACGGGATCCGCAATCCCGCGTTCTATCCGTTGAACTACGAGGGGGAATGATACCAAACACTATAACAAGCCGCGGCTTCATTTTCCAGCACGTCATGCGGGAGGTCAAGGGAGCGGAACGGGGGCGCGTCTGTTACAATCCGAGGAGATGCACTGCGGGGTATGCGAGAGTGGCGAAACTGCGCGCGGTCATTTTTGACCTGAACGGCACGCTGCTTGACGACATAGAACTCAACATAAAAACAGTACGGGTAATTTTCAATTTCTTTGATATCCCCCCACCCGATGTTCCAACGTGGCGCCGCGGTCTTGCGGGGGGAGTAAAAGAATTTTACGAACGATACGGCATCCCGACGAACGACGAAGCGTGGTCGCTTATGAATTGCATCCGCGAGAGGATCTTGGAAGAATCCTGGCGCGAGGCGACGCTGCGGCCAGATGCGCGCGCATTCATCCACTTCTGCGTCCGGAAAAATCTTTTTCGCGGCATTGTCAGCAGCGAAACTCCCCACCTGCTGTTCCGGTGGCTCCATGAGTTTGACATCGCGAAGTATTTCAATTTCATCCGCACAGGAGAGTGGAACAAGGAACAAGCTCTGCGGGAAACCGTCTCGCTGTTCGGATGCGCGCCCGAAGAAGCATGCTACCTTGACGACACACCGTTCGGCATCGCGGCCGCGAAGCGGGCGGGGCTCGTAACGTTCGGTTTTCTCTCCGGGCATGCCGCGCCGGAACTCATCCGCGCCGCGAAACCGACGCATGCCGTCTCGTCATTTTCCGAAACCCTTGCGCTCATGGAGGATATGCCGTGACGCTCGTCATGGGCCTCACCGGAAAACCGGGCGCGGGCAAAGACACCGTTGCCTTGCTCCTTGCGCGGCGGCTACGGCGGCGATACGGCAAAGGATTTCGCACCGCGCCGTTCTTTGAACGGCGTGCAATCCCGCTTGAGCGGGATTTTTTATTGCAATGGGGTAGCGTCGTGCTAGGATATCGCGAGATGAAGCCGACGGAGAGAGGGCATGGACGCTCTTCCGCACATCCTTACCGCGCAAGCTTTTTCAAAGGAATTTCTTGAAAGCGTGTTCGCGCGCACCGACGAGATGGTCGCACGAGGAGGAAAGCATTATCGCTCTGATGCGCTCTGCGGAAAAAAGGTTTTTCTGCTTTTTCTTGAACCGTCAACGCGCACGCGCGAATCGTTCGCGGCGGCGGCGCTCGCGCTCGGCGCGTCGGTGCGCTCGCTTGATAACCCGAAGGAAACAATGTCGCTCAAAAAAGGCGAGACGCTTTCCGAAACCGTTTACACGCTCAGCCGCTACTACGACGCCATCGTACTGCGGCAGAGTGAAGCGTATGTGGCGCGCGAAGCGGCGCTCGCGAGCAGTGTCCCCGTCATCAACGCAGGCGACGGCCCCAACGAGCACCCGACGCAGGCGATCCTCGACCTCTATACCGTGAGGGAGTGGCACAAAAAAATTGACGGGCTCACGGTGCTTATTGCGGGCGACCTTATGTACGGACGCACGGTGCATTCGCTCGTCTACGCGCTTTCGCTCTACAAAATAAAAAAACTCATTTTCGTTCCGCACCCCCTTCTTCCTCTCCCGCGGCAAGTGCAGAAATACGCCGAACTGCACGGCATCCCTTGTGAGGAAACGGACTGCTTCTGGCGCGCGGTTCCCGAGGCGGACGTCATTTACCAGACGCGAGTGCAGAAGGAGCGGCTAAAAGACGAAGCGGTTGCCGCCGATAGCGCCCCGAAGATAGATGAACACATTCTCGCGGTAACAAAAAAGGATGCCTGCATCCTTCATCCACTCCCGCACGGCGGCGAACTCGCTCGCACGGCGCTTGAAGACCCGCGCACGCTCTGCTTCAGCGCGCAGGAAGACAACGGCCTCTTCACGCGCATGGCGCTCCTTGAAATGATTTTTGAGCAGACGAACTGATACAAAACATCCTACCCAAAAGGTAGGTTTTTTGTTCCGATGCGGCGCAGTACCGCGCCGCTACGCAACTCGCCTCGTTAAGCGCACCAGATTTGATTTTTTCCGCGCGGCGGTGTTTTTTTTGAAAATACCGCGCTTCAGCGCTTTGTCAATCGCTTTATAGGCCTCGGGGATAAGCCGCTCCGCTCCGGCGCGGTCGTTCGCCTCCGTCAATTTGCGCATGCGCCTTACGATATCGCGCACCGCCTTTCTCCGGCGGTCGTTCACCTCCCGTTTGCGCGCCGCCGCGCGGAGCGCTTTTTTTGCCGACGATGTAATGGCCATAGATAGAGGGAAGTATAGCCATTTCGCTTAAAAATGCAAGGCGGCAGATGACCTGCGCGGTTTAAAAACGGCTTCCGGTGCGCTATCATGGAACCATGATCGCTCACCTTGAAGGCATCGTCTTTCATAAGGATTTATTGTACCTTGTCCTTGAAACGGGGGGCGTGGGCTACCGTGTCTACGCCACTCCCGAGGTTCTGGGGGAAGCGCGTGTGGGCGCCTCCTATGCACTGTGGACGCATTACGCCGCCAAAGAAGAGACAACGGAACTCTACGGTTTTCGCACGAAAGAAGAGCTTGATTTCTTCGGCCTTCTTCTCGGCGTTTCCGGCATCGGCCCGAAATCCGCGCTTGCCATTCTTTCGCTCGCTCCCGTTGAGACGCTTGCGAAAGCGATCGCCGCCGATGACACGGCATACCTTACCAAGGTCTCGGGGATCGGGAAGAAAACGGCTGCAAAAATCGTCCTGGAACTCAAAGAAAAGGTTGCCGCCGCGGAAGAAGAGGGAACGGCGCTTGGCCGCAGAGAAACGGGAGACGCGCTTGAAGCGCTCGCCGCGCTCGGCTATCCGCTCAAAGACGCGCGGGATGCGCTCCGTTCAGTCGGCGAAACGGCCCGCGGAACGAATGAGAAAATAAAAGAAGCGCTTAAATTGTTGAGCCGATAATTTTCCCGCGTTTCATCTCACTATGATTGATGCCGTACTCTACCGCATAAAAAAAATCATCCCGCCGCGGCTTTTTCGCGCCTTGCAGCCGCTCTACCATTACACTCTCGCCTTCCTTGCGGCGCTCGTGTACCGCTTCCCCGCGCGAAAACTTATCGTCGTCGGCGTAACCGGCACGAAGGGCAAAACAAGCGTCATTGAGATAGCCAATGCGATCTTTGAGGCCGCCGGCTACACGACCGCCGTCGCAAACACCGTGCGCTTCAAGATCGGGAACGAATCGCATGACAATGAGTTCAAAATGACGATGCCGGGGCGCTTTTTTCTCCAACGATTTCTGCGCCGCGCGGTCAGGCAAAAATGCAACTACGCTTTTATAGAAATGACCTCGGAAGGGGCGAAACTGTTCCGTCACGCCTTCATTGCGCTTGACGCGCTTATTTTCACCAATCTTGCGCCGGAGCATATAGAATCGCACGGCGGCTACGAGGCGTATCGCGACGCGAAGCTCTCGTTCGCGCGCGCGCTTGAGCGGTCGTCCAAAAAACGCCGCGTTATCGTCGCGAACCGCGACGATAACGAGGGCGGGCGTTTTCTTGCCGTTGACGTGCCGGAAAAGTACCCCTACGGCCTCGCCGACGGAGAGCCGTATGTCGCCAAAAAAGAAGGGCTTGAGTTCACTTTCCGCGGGCGGCGCATCGCGGCGCATTTATCCGGCGTATTCAACCTTTCAAACATTCTCGCTGCGGCGGCGTACGCGGCAAGCCAGGGCATCGGCGTTGATACCGTCGCGCGCGCGGTTGAATCGTTCCGCGGCATTCCGGGCCGCATGGAAAAAATAGACGAAGGCCAGCAGTTCACCGTCATCGTTGATTACGCGCACACGCCCGATTCGCTTGAAAAAGTGTACGAGGTGTTCCAGTCGGCGAAAAAAATATGCGTTCTCGGAGCGGCGGGGGGCGGCCGCGACGCGTGGAAGCGAAAGGAGATGGGCCGCATTGCCGGAAAACACTGCACGGAGATCGTGCTGACGAACGAGGACCCGTACGACGAAGACCCCGAGAGCATCGTCCGCGCCGTCGCGGAGGGTATCGCGCGTCCCGTGTATGCCGTTATCATGGACCGGCGCGCCGCCATCCGCCACGCGCTTCTCCGCGCAACTGCGGGAGACGCGGTCATTATCACCGGCAAGGGAACCGACCCCTACCTTATGGGCCCCAACAACACCAAACTCCCGTGGAGCGACGCGGCAGTCGCGCGTGAAGAATTGCGCGCCGTGCTGATGAACGCTACACTTAAAAGTTAATCGGCATTCTATACATGAAATTTCTCTCCGGTTTTCTTTTCGTACTCCTCGTGCTCTGGGTTGCGTGGTTTATGACCGGCGGCCCCACGCGCGAGTCCGCGTGGAGCGGCCCGTTCCTTTCTCCGCCATCGCCTGTCGGCCCGGGCGGAACGTACGGCACGGAATCCAATGGTGACGGCGCGGCGGAAACCGTTCCGCCGGAAGTCGCTGACATTCAAGAAACCCTGAGGCGGCAGGGATTTGACGAGAATACCGTAGTAAAAACAACGGGCATATCGCTGTTCGGCGACCGCATTTCATTCGGCGGTTTTCCGCCGACCGGAGCGAGGGATGCGAGCGAAGAATATCTGGAGGTCCGCGCGTCGTCCAACAACAAAGAGCCGATCAATATCTCGGGGTGGCGGCTCAAAAGCATCGCTACGGGGCATGAGGCGACGGTCGGCCAAGGGGCGTACCTTCCCCGCTCCGGAAAGGTTAACACCGAGCAGCCGATCTTTCTTGCGCCCGGAGAACGCGCGTACGTCGTGACCGGTTCCTCTCCGGTCGGCGTCTCCTTTCGCCTCAATATCTGCTCCGGTTATCTCGGACGATTCCAGACATTCGTCCCCTCTCTTCCCGCCGATTGCCCGCGGCCGGAAGAGGGATACCCCGACAGCGGGACGCCCGCATCCGACAAGTGCCTTGATTACCTGGAAACCATCAACCGATGCTCGGCGCACATAGCGGCGTTGCCGCTCTCGCTTGCCGACAATCCATCGTGCCAGGATTACATTTCCCAATACGTCAATTACAATGGGTGCGTTGACCTCTATAAAAATAAAGCCGCCTTTTACAAGCCGGAGTGGCGCGTCTATCTCAAAAAGACGCAAAAACTCTGGAAAGAAAGCAGGGAGATCATCGTCCTCTACGACACTGAGGGAAAAATCGTTGATTCAATTTCATACTGACATCTCCGGAGGGCAGAGCGTGGCGGGTGTTCCCTGTTTTTTATACGTCAAGAAATCGGAATAAAATGATGCCTGCGGCGACGGAGACGTTGAGCGACTCTTTTGCGCCGCGCATGGGGATCTCAATAACGGCATCGCAACGCAGACGAACCGCGCGCGAAAGCCCGCGCGCTTCGTTGCCGAACACAAAAGCGGTCTTGGAGCGCGCCCGCGCTTTTTTATAATCAAGGGCGCGTGGCGCCCGCTCAACGGCAACGCAGTAATACCCGTCTTTTTTGAGTTCGCGAAGAAGCGCGCCGATATTCTCCCGCGTTTCCCACGGCACCGCTTTCTCTGCGCCCAGCGCCGTTTTTGAAATGTCCTTGCGCGCCCTCCCGAATCGGTCAACCGGCGCGGGTGTGTAGCCGGAGAGGTATATCTTTGAAATGCCAGCTGCGTCCGCCGTCCGGAATATCGCCCCGACATTGTAGGCGCTGCGGACATTATGGAGCACCGCGACGGCGTGCGGCTTTTTCGGTTTCATGGCATTGAGCATACCATGGGCGTTTCGTAGCCCAAAGAGAAACAGCCCCTGGCTTCCCTTGTTTTTTATCGCGCCCCCGCATGGTATACTTTCTCCTATGCTAAGCGTTTTTCCCGACCTTTTGACCTTTGGGCTCCTCGCGCCGGTCATTATCCGCATTTTTGTTGGGGCATTGTTTGTTTTGAGCGGCTGGAACGGTTGCCGTCGACTTTTTCAAGAAAAAAACCGAAAGGGCGCTTGGTATATGCACTGCGCGGTGAGCGCCGTTTCGCTTATTGCGGGGATGCTTGTGTTCGTGGGGCTTTTCACTCAACCGGCGGCGCTCGTTCTTGCGGTTATTTCTCTGGCGCGCGTCCGCGACAAAGACGACCGCCTTCTGTATCTCCTCTTATTCGCCATGGCGCTTTCGCTCCTCTTTTCAGGCGCCGGCTTTTTCGCGTTTGATTTGCCTCTTTAATTTAATCGGAAGATGTTGGTTGAGGCGAGCATGCCAGCCCAAAAAGTTGAAAAACCATGATTTTGTGGTAGTATTTTCGCATAGCCGCCCATAGCTCAGTTGGTAGAGCAGCTCCCTTTTAAGGAGAGGGTCGCAGGTTCGAATCCTGCTGGGCGGACAAAAGGAGGTTGGTACGATCACGCAGTCAGGAGAGAAATACCGCCTTACAAAACAAGAGGTCTCCTCGGTTATCCACTTATCCACAGTATCCACAACTTGCACAACGGGTGGGGCACGACGTATACTACAAGCAGACCTTGAAAATTGTTTTCAGGGCAACGCTACGCCTTCGATAGGCGGAACAAATCGGCCTTTTGAAAAACATTTTCGGTTCTGTTCTTTTTGTGTTAGTACAAAACAATATGACATAGCACTGCTCGTTCGTTTAGTTTAGGGATTTTTCTCCTCCCTAACACCGAAGCCCGCCATTTTTTTCTCCTCGGCGGGCTTCATTTTGTCCAAAAAACAAGAAGTCCCGCCCGCAAAGCGGGACGCCTCTGTTTTTTGAGGGTCTCGCACCTGGTTTGAGCAAAAAAATAAGACCTATATCCTCAAAACAAACTTTTCAAGCGCCACGGGGAGCGTGTCGCCGCCTTGCCGCACCTCGTGATAGGCGCGAACGAGGTCGGAAGAGAGTTTTTTCAGCTCATCTTCCGTATATTTTTTCATACAACTCAACGCTTTTCGGAGAACAAAGGGCGGGAGGCGGAGCGCGGAAACGGCACGCGCGCCCCGCGTCTGCGCTTGTTTCACCGAGCAGAGCGTTTTAACCTGCCAAAACAAAGCTCCGTGAACCGCTTCCGGCTCTTTACCGTCCCTCCAGAGCGTTTGGAGCGTTACCCACGCCGCCCGCCGATCCCTTCGCCCCACCGCATCGGTCAGAGAAAAAACGGCGCGGTCCCGCGGCGCCGCGGCAGGTTCTTCTCGCGGCTCCCATACTTTCTCGGCATTGCGCGCCAAAACGGCAAGCATCTTTCGCGGCAAAGCGTTCTCGCACACGACGAAAACCGCCGGCGAAGCGGCAAGCAGTGCGGCGTTCTCCGCAATGAACGAAGCGGCGTCGTCGTTTTGAAAAACGTCATGAAGCACGACGGTGCTTGACGGCTCAAAGAGGCTCGAGGATCGCGCCCGTTCTTCAAGCGCCGCCACCGAAACGGAGTCGCCGTCAAAAGAAAAGAACGGCGCGTCCGGCTTTTTTTTGCGGAGGGCGTCAACAAAAGCGCGCTGTTGCGCTTTTATTTTTGGGGAGTCAAAGCCCGTGAAGAGATAAAGCATATTCCTATTGTAACGCTGTCAAGTTCCGAGGCAATACGGGCGTGTGATACCGTTAGACGAGGAATGAGAACTTTAGCGGGAGCCCGCGATGGTTTTTGCGAGAGCCGTGTTTTTTGTCATCTTGTTTTTTCTGCTTGGTTCGTGCTCAACGGTGCATAATTACACGAACGGCTGGGAAGCCGAGCTCGCGGACAGGACGGCTGTCATACGAAAAACAACGATGGAGGAAACGGTCCGCATATGCAATTACCGTTTCAAGATCGGCGCTTTCCCACCGCTTGTCTTTCTCGGCGCATGCACGGCGTGGGGCGATTCATACGACGAGGGATTGCCCGATATTGAAGTCATCATTTCCGATTGGGATTTTTTGAAACACGAGTTGTACCAGGCGGCCGTTGACTGGGTCAACGTCGGCCATCGGGACCTTGTAATGACAGAGTGGCCCGCCGAAGCAATCTTCCTTGAATCTGAAGCGAGCGCGGAGGGTTTTGAAAAACTGTGGTCAACGCTCAAAGCATACGACAGGCAGGATTTTATCGTTTCGTTTGTGAAACCTCCGGAGCATCCCCTTCCTCCGTAGGAAGCACGCGGCTTGTGGTCTTCATGAGCCGCTTTTTTGGTGCGCGCGCCACGCTTCCATTTCCCCCCAATTTTTTCCAACCGACGCATCGGCGACGAGCGGAACATCGTTTTCAATAACGCGCTCCATCGCGCGCTTGACGGTCGGCACGGCCTTGTCCACGGCGTCTTCCGCGACTTCGTAGAGCAACTCGTCGTGCACCTGAAGAATGAGGAACGCTTTGCCGTGCAGGTCGTTCTCCAGAAGCGCGGCGTCCGCGCGCACCATTGCGAGTTTTACAATGTCCGCGGCGGTGCCTTGTATCGGCGCATTGACCGCCATGCGTTCGGCGGCGCTTCTGATGTACGGAATCCTTGAATTGATGCCCTCAAAGTACCGCCGCCGCCCGAAAAGCGTCTCCGTATACCCGCGCCGCGCCGCCTCCGTCTTCAGCGTTTCAAGGTATGCCGCGACTCCGGGGAACTCGCTGAAATAATTATGGTAAAAATGCTCCGCTTCTTCGCGCGTGCCGCCCAGATTTTTCTGCAGACTGGAAACCCCCATGCCGTAAATGATGCCGAAATTGATGACCTTCGCCTGCCGCCGCATGTCTTTCGTTACGGCGTCCTGCGGAACGCCGAATACGCGGGATGCGACCGCGGCATGCACGTCCCTGCCTTCCTTGAAAATGCGCGCCAAGTCCTTGTCGCCAGAAAGCATCGCAAGCGCGCGGAGCTCAATCTGCGAATAATCAAGCGCCACGAGCCGAAATCCCGCCGAAGCGATGAAGGCGCGCCTGATGCGCGCGCCGCGCTCTCCTTTGACGGGAATGTTCTGCATGTTCGGATTCTCCGACGCCATGCGCCCCGTCGTCGTGCCCGCTTGGAGAAAGGTGGTGTGGAGGCGGCCCGCCGCATCAACCGCGGCGGGTATGGCGTCAAGGTATGTTGAGACGAGTTTTTGCAGCTCGCGGAACGAGAGAATGTCGGGAATAACGGGGTGAGCTCCGCGCAATTTCAGAAGCTCCGATTCGCGCGTTGAACGCTGTCCGCCCTCCGTTTTCTTGAGACCTTTCGCGGTGAGCCCCAGACGGTCAAACAAAACTCCGGCAAGTTGTTTCGGCGAGTTGATGTTGAAGCGGGCGCCGGCATGTTTCCAGATTTTCTGTGCCAGCGCATCCAGTTCTTTGTGGTAGTCGCGCGAGAGCGCCTTCAGGTACGGGACGTCAACGAGAATGCCGCGCTTTTCCGCGGCGCGAAGGAGAGGAATAAGAGGCAATTCAATGTCGCGGTAGACGCGAAGCAAACCGCGCTCCTCAAGTTCGGACGTGAGTTTCACGCGCGCCTCGGTAAGCGTGTCGGCGCGCGCGTATCTCAAGACGTCTTCGCGCGACGGAGTGGTGAGGTCCGAATTGATGAGCCAGAGCGCAAGCGCGAGACGCGCGATTTCCTCGCGGTCCGGCTCTCCTTCTCCGGATGATGCCGCGGGGGGAGATTCCGCGCCGGCGCTTTTCCGCACGCGGTCCACCAACGCGCGAAAATCAAGGTCTTGGAAAAGACGGGTGACATTGTCGGGCGTGAACGACTCCCGCCACGATGCGCGCGGAAGCGCAAAAGAGATCGGCGTATCGCGGCGGATAGAAGCGAGCGTTTTGGAAAAGAGCGCCTCTTCTTCGCCCTCTTTAAGAAGCGCAGTAACGCGTTCTTTGACCCCTTTCTTGAGGAACGCCGCGGGATTTTTTCTCAACGCCGCATACACGCGTTCAACGGAGCCGAACAACTGAACGAGCTGCGCCGCGGTTTTTTCGCCGATGCCGCGAATGCCGGGGATGTTGTCCGACGGATCGCCGCGAAATCCCTTGAAATCGGCGAGGTACTTCGGCGCAAATCCGAAACGCGCCTTGACCGCCTCTTCGTCATAGAGAATGGTATCGGAAATGCCTTTTTTCAAGGTGTATACGCGCACGCGCTTGCCGTCAACAAGCTGGAGCGTGTCCATGTCGCCGGAGGCGATGATGATCTCAAGGTCGCCGCGCTCAAGCTGTTTTTTCATCTGCGCGACGATGGTGCCGATAACGTCGTCCGCCTCAAAACCCTCTTTTTCATAGAGGGGTATGCCGAATGCCGTAAAGATGTCGCGCGACCGGTTCATCTGGTGCACGAGCGCTTCATCGGCCGCCGGCCGCGTCGCTTTGTACTTTTCATACGCCTCGTGGCGGAATGTCGGTCCGGGCAGGTCGTAGCATGCGGCAAGGTAGTCGGGCGAAAGGTCCTGAATGATCTTGATGAGCATTGCGGAAAGCCCGTAGAGGCCGCCGGTCGGCTCGCCTTTGCGCGACGAAAAATCCGGCAGCGCGTGATATGCGCGGTGGAGTATCGCATGGGCGTCCAAAAGCACGAGGCGTTTTTTCTTTTTTTTCTTCGGTTCTTTACTCATGCTTCTTTGTTTTGATGCGTAATTTTGACGCGCCGCGTTGACCCGTCAGCCCCCTCAAAACAAATCTTCGTTGCGCCGTCGGGAAGGATTTCTTGGACGCGCTCCGCCCATTCCACAAAAATAATGTTCTTGGGATTTTCGGCAAGTTCACCCCAGCCAAGTGCGGCCAGCTCATCCGCGTTCTTGAGGCGGTAGGCGTCAATATGGATAAAATGCTCAAAATGCGGGTGGATAAGTTTATACACGCGCTCAATGACGAAAGTCGGGCTCATGACGGTCTCCGTAATGCCGAAAGCGCGCGCCGCGGCTTGAACGAACGTCGTTTTCCCGCTTCCGAGATCGCCGCAGAGCGCAACGACCGTCGCTTTCGCGTTTTTTTCGCCCGAAAGCGCGCGCGCCACTTTGTCGGCAACCGCTTGCAATTCGTCACGGCGCACTGTTTCAAAATCCGTCATGGTTTCATTCTAGCATCCGATAATAAAAGAGAAAGGCGCGTGAACCGAGGGTTCACGCGCCGTGGGCCTCTTCGCCGGCGGCGTATCAGTCGCCGACGAGAAGCCAGGTATCGTTGCCGCGTGGGCCGAGGAAGCACGCGCGGCCGCGGATCTCCTTCCCTTCCTCGGTGAAAGAGACGCTTCGGCGGAACGTCGTTCCCCATCCGGGGAAAGACGGGCACGCCGTCGCAGGGAAGACGGTGACCCGCTCCCCGCACTGCTGTGCGCGGAGCGTCCCCGGCCTCCCTTCCACATCCGCCGTCCGCGCGACGACGCGGCAGGAGCCGCTCGCGCCGACATCTTTCCAGCCGGCGGCGGGGCTGGCCAACGGAGATGGTTGCTCCTTTTTCTCCGTCTTCCCCGCGTGAGGCGGAGGAGCCGGCTTCGGCCGCGGATGCGGCACGACCTTCCCCTGCTGCTCCGCGTGAGGCGGCGGAGATGGCGTCAGGGACGGCGCTTCCTGACGCGTGAGCGGGACGGTGACGCCCTGCGCGAGCGTTTTGTCCTTATCGTAGCTCCCGAGGAGCCACGACAGGAAAAACGACAGGGCGACAAGGCCGATGATGAAAGCGGCAGAAAACACCACCTCCAGCATCCGGCGGCGCGAACGAGCCGCGCCGCCACTGCCGGTTCCGACCGGAGCGGGACCTTGCGGAGGCGGATTATTTCCTCCGCCCCCAGACGGTCGGAGGAACGAGGGTACCTTCGCCGGCTTCGGCGCTTCCGTGCCGCTTGCCGCCGGAGACGAAGCGGTGGGAGAAACGGCCGGTTTCTCTACCGGCGTCTCTTCCGCACCAACCCCGACGATTGACTTCGGGGCCGCCGTCGCCTCTTCCTTCTTCTCATCCTCCTCCTGCGCTTCCTCCTTCTGCACCGCACCGTCTTTGCCGACGGTGAAGCGGCGAGGTTTCGGAACGGTGACGCTCTCGCTCGCGGCATTCTTTGCCGCGGGCTCGCCCCGCAACTTCTGGAAGTCAGCCGCACTCACAAACTGACCCCCTTTCTTCTGGCCGGCGGCCCACACGAGCGCGCCGACCTTGTTCCGCCTCACCTGAGGCGGAAGAACTTCGTCACACATCGCGTCTCCTCCGTTCAGTTTGCGGCCGTGTCGGCGACCTGCCATGACCCGTCCGGGGCCTGGCACGCCATCGCTTCAATCGTCACCCGTTCGGATGACGTCGCGCCGGTCCGTCCCACAAAAAATCCTTTCGAGTGGACGCGCTTACACGCGCGCCCGTCGGAGGAGACGCCGGCCTGAACGGCCTGCGCCGCGCCGCGGGAGCCGGTCTCGGTATTGCTCCACGCGATCGGAGACCCGACCGGCGCGGCGAACGCTCGCTCGGTCGCCGCCGCCATCGCGGCGCGATCGGCGCGGTCAAGCGACGAGCCGACCTCGCCGCCGAGGAACGCTCCGATGAGCGTCCCCGCGGCGACGGCGACGAGCTTCCCTTTGCCGCCGCCAATGGCGGAGGCGCCCCACGCGCCGAGCGCGGCGCCGCCCACGGTGCCGATGCCCTGCTTGGGGCCGCCGAACCCGAACCAGCCCCGCTGGTCCGAGCCCGACACCGGCGTACTGTTCCCCCCGCCGATCGTGATGCCACAACCGGCAAGAAGAAGCGCCGCGATGAACACGGCAAAAACCTTCTTCTTCATCTTTTCTTTCCTTTCTGCTTCGCCCCCCGCGGGGGCGGTTTCAACGAGTTAAAAACTCCGTTGCCTTTATATCATAAAACATTAGAAAAGTCAACACACCGCGTTCGTCCGCCGTCTTTCAAGAGCGCACCGGAGTTGCGCCTCGTACCTGCCGCGCGCGACAAGAGAGCCACTCGCATAATTGAGTGACGAAACGCACAAATCGGGAACGGTCGTTCACCGTTCCGCCGCGCTCGCGCATGCCGATGCTTCGCCTTTCACGACACAAACGGAAGACACCATTCTTTCCGCGAAGCGCAAGATTGTTTCAAAAACATAAAATGTTATATTCATATCATACGCGCGCTCATAGACAGAAATCATCCCATGCCCTCCTTTGACGAAACAAAACAGGAAGAAAAACTTGCCGAACTTCGCGGCGAGGAAGCGGAGAGTTTGGCAAAAATACTTTCCGAAAAATACAATGTCCCCTACATTGACCTCGCAACCGTCTCAATAGAAAGCGACGCGCTCCGCAATGTTGACGAAGAAACGGCTCGGCGCGCGCTCATTGCGCCGTTCCAGATCACCGGCAAAGAACTCCATGTCGCGACGGCAACGCCCGAAAAAGACGAAACGACGCGGGCGCTTGAAGAGCTCAGGCGCGGAGGGTTTACGCTCCATTTATACCTTGCGTCCAAGCGCGGCCTTGAACGCGTCTGGGAACGCTACCAAGAAGTGGCGCGCGCAACGGCGACGGAGGCGGGCGTTCTGGACGTTTCAAGCGAGCAGGTTGACGCGTTCACCAAACGGATCAAGGCGCTTTCCGACGTCGTCGCCGCGATAGAAGAAGTGCTGGCGGGCGGGGAAAAATACGAAACGACGCGCGTGCTTGAAATGCTCGTCGCGGGTGCGCTTGCGACCGAAGCGTCCGATATCCACGTTGAACCGGAAGAAAAAAACGTTACCGTGCGCTACCGTCTTGACGGCGTCCTCCAGGAATTGACGGCGCTCAACGAGAAAGTGTACACGCTTCTCCTGTCGCGCATCAAGCTGATATCGGGGCTTAAGTTAAACGTCAAAAACGACGCGCAGAACGGCCGCTTCACCATTAAGATTAAGGATGCCGACGTTGAGGTCCGCACGTCAACGGTTCCCGGCGCGTACGGCGAGTCCGTCGTGCTCCGCATCCTGAACCCAAAAACGATCGCGGTGCCGTTTGAGGAGCTTGGCATGGAACAGGAGCTCCGGACGATCGTTGAAACGGAAATGAGGAAACCGAACGGCATGATATTAAACACCGGCCCGACCGGTTCGGGAAAAACGACGACGCTCTACGCCATTCTCCGAAAGATCAACGCGCCCGGCATAAAAATCATCACCATTGAGGACCCGATCGAATATCATCTGCCCGGCATTACGCAAACGCAAGTGGATCCCGACGCCGGCTACACCTTTATCCAAGGAATGCGCTCAGGGCTTCGGCAAGACCCCGATGTCATCATGGTCGGCGAGATCCGCGACAACGACACCGCCGATACGGCTATCCACGCCGCGCTGACCGGCCACCTTGTCCTCTCAACGCTTCACACCAACAACGCCGCCGGCACCATTCCCCGCCTCATTGACCTCGGCGTAAACCCGTCGCTCATCGGCTCGGCGCTTTCCGTCGCGCTCGCGCAGCGGCTTTTGCGGCGCTTGTGCGCCGCGTGCAAAAAAGAGGATGCGCCCACGGCGGAAGAGCGCGCGCTCATTGCGGCTGCCCTGCCGCTGCTTGTCCAAAGGGACCCGTCCCTTGACGGGACGCGTGTGTGGAGAGCGGGCAGCTGCGCCGAATGCAACAACACGGGCTACAAAGGACGCATCGGCATCTTTGAAGCGATACGCATGGATGCGAAGATAGAAGAGCTCGCGCGGACGAACCCGAGCGAACGGGAAATTAAAAAAGCGGCCCGTTCGCAAGGCCTGCTCTTTATGCGCGAGGACGGCATCCTCAAGGTATTGCGCGGAGTGACGTCGTTTGATGAACTGCGGCGCGTGATCGACCTCTCGGCGGAGGATGCGGCATAAGCGAGGGTACGCACCTTTAGAAAAAATTTACGCCCCAAATCTCCAGGCAATCCTTTTAAATCCGCAAGCGGACTTAAAGGTAGGTAGACCTCGAAGGAACACCCCAGTTGATCCCGCGTGTGCAGAATAACCAGGGTACCCTTGAGAAATGCCCGTGAATCAAAAGGTGACTCGATTGCCTGGAGATTTGGGGCGTAAACTGCTCGTTCGCGGGCTTTTCACCCGCGACATCCTTCCCATGATACTCCATCCCACCCGGTAAATCTATCACGCCATAAAGTATCATATAATTGTGAATATGTCAACAATCCGTCCTGAACAGCCCGCACATGACGCTTTTCTTGATACGGTCCTCCGGCCTGTCGCGTGGGACGAATACATAGGCCAGGGGCGGATCAAGCAAAATCTCCGCATTCTCCTTTCTGCGGCTCGCGAACGGGGGCAGCCGCCGGAACACATCCTTTTTTACGGCCCGCCAGGCCTCGGAAAAACGACGCTCGCGCATCTCGTGGCGCACGAACTCGGCGCAAGCGTCAAGGCGACCTCGGGCCCCGCAATTGAAAAAACCGGCGACCTCGCGTCTCTCCTCACCAACCTCTCGCCCGGCGACGTGCTTTTCATAGACGAGATACACCGGCTTCCCAAGGCGGTTGAGGAAGTGCTCTACCCCGCCATGGAGTCGGGAACGCTTGACATCATTCTCGGCAAAGGCCCGTCGGCGCGCATCATTCAGCTTGACCTCCCGCCGTTCACGCTCGTTGCGGCAACGACGCGCATCGCGCTTCTCTCCGCGCCGCTTCGTTCGCGGTTCAGCGGCGGCACGTTCCGCTTGTCGTTTTACTCGCTTGACGAAACGAAGGAAATCCTGCTGCGGTCCGCCCGCATTCTTAAAACGGAGCTTGATGCCGAGGCCTGTCATGAGATCGCGCGGCGGAGCCGCCTCACCCCCCGCACCGCAAACTATCTTTTGAAACGCTGCCGCGATTTTGCGCAGGTGCATAAACAGCCGCTTTCCGCGAATGTCGCGCGCGACGCGCTTGCGCTGCTTGAAATAGACGAACGCGGCCTCGGCGTGCTTGACAGAGCGTTGCTTGAAACGATCATTGTGAAATTCGGCGGCGGGCCTGTCGGCTTGGGCACGATCGCCGCGGCGCTCTCGGAGGAGCACGCGACCATTGAGGAGGTCAACGAACCGTATCTCATGCAGATCGGATTTCTTGAGCGCACGCCGCGCGGCCGCGTCGCGACGGAAGCGGCGTACCGCCATCTTAATGCGAAGCTCCCCGCCTCGGCGCAGGAAAAATTGCTTTGATGAAAACTGCGCACATAACCGCGAAGGAAGTATGTCGGGACACAACAAATGGTCAAAGGTAAAACATAAAAAAGCCGCCGAGGACGCGAAAAAAAGCCGTGAGTTCGGCAAGCTTGCGCATGTGATCACCCTTGAAGCGAAACGTTCCGGCGGCGACATGGACGCGCCGCCGCTTCGCGCGGTCATTGAACGGGCGCGCGCGTTCAACATGCCGCAGAGCAACATTGAGCGCGCGGTCGCGCGCGCCGCGGAAAAAGACGCGGCGTTGCTTGAAACGGTTACGTACGAAGCGTACGGCCCCGGCGGCTCGGCGCTCATCATTGAAGGGCTCTCCGACAACAAAAACAGAACCGCCGCCACGGTGAAGCATCTCCTCACAATGCACGATGCAACGCTTGCGGAACGCGGCGCGGCGTCGTGGGCATTTAAAAAGGAAGACGGCGCATGGGTACCGACGACGACCGTTCCTCTTGCCGGCGACGATAAAGAAAAAATGGGGACGCTTATTGAAGCGCTTGAAGATAATGACGATATCCAATCCGTTTACACCAACGCCGTCTGAACGGCAAACCGCAAACGGCTGCGCTGGGAATTAAAATTTTAATCATGAGAATAATCGCCGTAGACCCCGGATTTGACCGCCTTGGCGTCGCAGTGCTTGAATCAAAAGGCAACACGGTGACGCTCTGCCATTCTGGATGCATCACCACGCGGCAAGAAGACGAACTTGCGACGCGTCTCCGCGTCATCGGAGACGAAGTTCGCCGTCTCATTAAAACGCATAAGCCGGAAGCGCTTGCGATCGAGGCGCTTTTTTTCAACACAAATCAAAAAACCGCGCTTTCGGTCGCCGCCGCGCGCGGCGTCGTGCTGTACGGCGCCGCCGAGAACGGCCTTCCGGTTTTTGAATATACTCCCGGCGCCGTCAAAGTCGCCGTTACGGGCTATGGACATGCGCCGAAAAATCAGGTGGCGGCAATGGTGAAACGCCTCGTTGCGATCGACGCGCCCGAACAAAAACTTGACGATGAGTTCGACGCCATCGCCGTCGGGCTTACCCATCTGGCGCATCAAAAAGGGCTTGCGTCGTAAAGCCCGTTCCGTTTTCCACAACATCTTCGCGCGCCCTCTTGCGCAAAAAAAATAATCTGATACAAATAGTTGGTGCGTTTGAACCGCCTCGCTTTGCGTTACCCGAACGGCGGGAACGACGCGATCGTTTTAGGTCGTCACATTACCACCTTAGGGTTTTCATGCGTACGCAAACCCTCTATGTCACACGAGTTGTATAACTCCGACGAACACGAGCGGGATATCGTGAATGGAGACGATGAATTCCGCGTTGCCGACGATGAGGAAGAAGACGAGGAAGTGGACACGGGCGATGATGATGAGGAGAGCGAATGACGACTGTCCCCAAAACACACCCCGCGGATTGCCCGCGGGGTGTGTTTGTTTGCGGGGGATCGGCCGCCCCTCGGCGGAAATATTTCAGAGCACCGTAAAAGTGACGAGTGCGCGCTTCCCTATTTTGAGCGTAATGGATTCCGTAACGGGGTGCTTGGCATCGGTTATCTTTTCTCCCGTTCTAATGTTCCGCACCGCGCCGTCTTTAAGGAGGCGCCTCAGCGCCGATTTGGACGCGGCGAGTTTGTGTTCCATAATGGCATCTTCCAAAGACATTCCGCGCGGGATCGCAACCGTCGGAATTGATTCCGGCGTCTCCTTGCGTTGAAAGGCGGCGGAAAAATGTTCGCGCGCCGATTTGGCGCTCGCTTCATTGTGGTATGTTTTCACGATTTCAAAAGCAAGCTCAAGTTTGGCGTCGCGGGGATTTGCGCCGGCGCGCATGTCGGCGCGTAGCGCTTCTATGTCGGCGAGCGGCCGTTCGGTTGAGTGCGTGAAAACATCAAGGATCACCTCATCGGGCAACGCCATCGTCTTTCCGAACATGTCGTTCGGCGAGTCGTCGAGCGCGATGAACGGCCCCTCGCTTTTACTCATAAGTTTTTTGCCCGTGCGCGGGTCTTCCAGAAGTTTTGTCGTGATAACGAACTTTTCCTTTTCATGATAAATGCGCTGGAGGTCGCGGCCGACGATCATGTTAAACATTTGGTCGGTGCCGCCGACTTCGGCGTCAACGTCAAGCGCGACGCTGTCGTACCCTTGCATGAGCGGATAAAAGAACTCATGGACGTATATCGGTTTTTTGTCGCGGAGGCGGCGTTCAAACATGTCGCGTTCAAGCATTTGCTGAACGGTAAAATGGGACGCAAGGTCAATGAGGTCGGCGAGCGTAAGCTCCGCAAGCCATGAGCTGTTGTGCGCGATGCGCGCCGGATTTTTTGCATCGGTAAAACTGAGCACTTTGCTTATTTGCGCTTCCCACGTTTCAATATTCTTCAGAATTTCTTCGGGAGAAAGCCGCCGCCGCGCCGCTTCCTTGTCGGTCGGGTCTCCTATCCGCGCCGTAAAATCGCCGAAGAGAATAACGATCTCATGACCGAGCCGCCGCAATTTTTCCAACAGGATAAAATTCGTCGCATGCCCGAGATGCAGTTTACTCCCGGTCGGGTCTGCGCCGATATAAACGCGCAGCCGCTTCCCCGACATAAGGAGCGCCTTAAAAGCATCCTGTGAAGGAAGGATGCCCGCCACGCTCCGCGTCACGGTTTCGTCAATGAGTCGCTCGTCTGCGGTTGCGTTCATGCACATACTTTATCATATATTGCCCTCGGTAAGAACCGCGGGAACGCCGATGTGTTTACTTAGATTAGTTTCTGTGGTACTATCGTACCTACGAACCAAAGGGTTGTTATGGCAAACCGGCACAACCGCACGAGAAATCTAACCCTCTTTTCGGCAGCCGTCGGTCTTTTTTTCACCGGCGCCCTTTTTTTGTGGGCGGCCACACTCTCTCTTCCCGACCTGGCGACCGTTCAGGAACGCAAGTTAAGCGAATCAACGAAAATCTACGACCGAACCGGCGAAGTGCTCCTGTACGACGTTTACCGCGACAAACAGCGAACGCTCGTGCCGCTTGACCAGATCTCACGCCATTTGAAAAACGCGACGGTCGCCATTGAAGACGCCGAGTTTTATCATCACCGCGGCATTAAGCCGACCGCTATCCTCCGCGCCTTGTTCGTGAACATCGGTTCGTTCGGTTTTGAGCAAGGCGGGTCAACCATTACGCAGCAGGTCGTCAAAAACTCAATTCTGACAAATGAAAAAACCATCGCGCGGAAACTGAAAGAGTGGATCTTGGCGCTCAAACTTGAGCGTGCGGCGAGCAAGGACAAAATCCTTGAATTATACCTGAACGAGGTTCCGTACGGCGGCAGCATCTACGGAGCCGAGGAGGCAAGCCGCACGTTTTTTGACAAGGGAGCGGCCGATATTTCGCTCGCCGAAGCCGCATACCTCGCGGCGTTGCCGCAAGCGCCCACATTTTACTCCCCGTTCGGGAACAATACGGAAAAACTTGAGGAACGAAAAAATCTTGTGCTTGAAAAAATGCGCGAGTACGACTTCATCACCGACGAAGAACTTGCTTCCGCGCGAACGGAAAACGTTTCGTTCCAGCCCCAGTCGACGCTCGGCATCAGGGCGCCCCACTTCGTTTTTTACGTTCTCGGGCAACTTGAGAAAAAATACGGCCGCGACGCCGTTGAAACCGGCGGGTTGCGCGTGGTGACGACGCTTGATTACGCGCTCCAAGAAAAAGCGGAGGACATCGTACGGCGATATGCGGAAGAAAATACCAAGAACTTTGACGCGTCAAACGCCGGGCTTATTGCGATTGAGCCGGCAACGGGGCAGATCCTCGTGATGGTCGGGTCAAAGTACTATTTTGCGGAGGATATTGACGGCAATTTTAACGTTACCATCCAGCCGAACAGGCAGCCGGGTTCCGCGTTCAAGCCGTTCGTTTATGCGACGGCGTTCATGAAGGGGTACACCCCCGAGACGGTGGTCTTTGACCTTAAAACGCAATTTAATACGCGGTGCGACGCGGACGGCAAGCCGCTTTTCCCTTCGGTCAAAGAAGACGAATGCTATATGCCGGGCAACTATGACGAGGTTTTTCGCGGGCCCATAACATTCCGCGAGGCGCTCGCGCAATCCATTAACGTCCCCGCCGTCAAAGTTTTGTACCTCGCGGGACTCCGGGATTCGCTTACGACGGCGCGGCGCATGGGCATCACCAGTTTGAACGACCCCGACCGATACGGGCTGACGCTCGTCCTCGGCGGCGGCGAAGTGTCCGTTCTGGAACTGACGTCGGCATATTCGGTATTCGCCAACGAGGGAGAACGCAACGCTCCTCAAACGATACTCCGCGTTGAACAAACAAACGGCACGTTGCTTGAACGTTTTATCCCAGCCCCGCAGCGGGCAATTCCGAAAGAAATCGCACAGACCGTTACGGATATTTTGGCGGACAATAACGCTCGAACGCCCTCGTTTGGCGCATATTCGCCGCTCTATTTTCCGGGGAAAGACGTCGCGGCAAAAACGGGTACCACGAACGATTATCGCGACGCGTGGATCATCGGCTATACGCCGAATATCGCCGTCGGCGCTTGGGCCGGAAATAACGACAATTCTCCAATGGCGAAAAAAATCGCCGGCTTTATCGTCGCGCCGCTGTGGCACTCATTCATGGAAGAGGCGCTGGCAAGGACCCCGGACGCGCATTTTGTCCCGCCGGACCAGCCGCCGGACGAAAATATCAAGCCGGTTCTCCGCGGCGTCTGGCAAGGCAACACGTCGTACAGCATTGATTCGGTGAGCGGAAACCTGGCGACCGTGTATACCCCCGACGAGACCAAAACGGAAAAATTCGTCGTTGACGTCCACACCATCTTGCGCTGGGTAGACCGCGCAAATCCCCGCGGCGCCGTGCCCGACCATCCGGAAAACGACCCGCAGTTCGCGCTGTGGGAAAAGCCCGTTCGCGAGTGGGTTGCTTCAAAAAATATCCGCGAGGGAGCACCCCAAAACGTGCCGACGGCGTACGACACCGTCCATTCCCCCGACTTCGCCCCAAAAATTAAGATCGTCGGAGTTGACGCGAGCCGCCTCTATGAACCGAACGAGCGCGTCGTCTTCCGCGTGGAGAGTGCGGGAAAGTTCCCGCTCGCCCGTGCCGACGTTTTTGTCAACAATGCGTATGTCGGCTCAATAAATAAAAGCCCGTTCGTTTTTTCGTTCGCGATTCCCGACAGAGCCGCCAAAAATAACCCGAATACGCTTCGGGTCGTCGGCTACGACACCGTTAAAAACAAAGGGGAGGCATCCGTTTCGTTCCTCGCCAACTAGCGTTGCCGACCGGCGACTACCGGATGTCCTTGATCGGGACGGCGGGAAAAAGCGACTGCATTTTTTGGATAATACCTGATTTTTTTATGAACACCTCGCTTTTCGCGGGGATGTTTTTTGACAAAAAAAAGACGCCTCCGCGGAAGGCGATATCTTTTTTCGAAAGAGCAATACCCGTTTCTTCTTTAAGGCACGCGGCGCACGCAACGAGAAGCGCGTCATCGGGCGGCGCGATGTTCCTGAACTTTAAAAGATACTGCGAAATGTTTTGGAACACGTTATGTGTTGAGCGGCATGACCAGTGCGGTAAACGACCGGTCGCCGACGTTCCGAACCACCACCGGCCGCGCTTCGCCGTTACACTGCAGCGAAACGCTGTCACTCGCGACCGACTGGAGACAGTCGGCAAGATACCGCTGATTAAAACGCAGCGTAACCGGTTCTCCGGAGAGCGCCGCGTCGAGAGAGACGGAGTGTTCGCCGATATCGGCGTTTTTTGAGGCAATGGTGAATTGCTTGGCGGACGGGTCTATCGTGAGCACGACCTGGTTGAATTTATCCGCGAACAAATGCGACACCTTAAGCGCGTTAACGAGGTCTTGCTTCAACACGACCGCGTCCGTCGTGCTGGTTTTGGGAATAATTTGTTTGTAGTCGGGGAAAACCCCGTCAATCAAGCGTGACGTCAGGTATACCCCGTCATAGTGGAACGATATTTGATTTTTATCGCTCCGTATCATTACATCGCCGTTTTTATCTTCAAACACGCGGATAATTTCCGCTACGTTTCTAAGGGGAACAAGAATTGAGAGGTCTTCTTTGTTGCCCTGAGACTGGATTTTCTTCTCAGATAAACGAAAAGAGTCGGTCGCGACGAATGTGCTGTATTCGGGATTGAGGGAAATGAAAACACTTGATATCTCAGGTTTTATGTCCGACGTTGATGCGCTGTACCATACCGATTTTAAGCCGTTCAAAAGCGTTTGAACGGGAAATGGGGATGTTTTTTCCGCTGATACAACGGGAAGTGTCGGAAAATCCTCGTACGGAAACCCTTTTATCAAAGAATTGTTTTTGCGGGTTTTTACAGATAAATTACCTTTTTCCTCCTCAAGAACGATATCATCTTCATTTATGTACGAGAGAAGGTTATTAAGAAGGTTCCCGGGAACGGCAATAATGCCTTCTTTTTTCATTTTCACCGGAACTTCAAATTCAATACCGATATCAAGGTTTGTTGAACGCACTTTTAACACGTCATCGCTTGCCAAAAGAAGGATGGTGCTCAAAATAGGCAGAGAAAGATTCTTTCCTGTCATTCGTTCCGCTCTTGAAACGGCATATTGCAGTTTATTTTTTGAGACGCTTATTTTCATAATAATAAAAAATATTTATATAAAAGGATTTTTATTATGATATATCTGTTGATATGTAGATAAGTGGGATTATTTTTACCAAATTATGCATTTTTTGAACGATTTATTTTTTATATCCTGTTGAAAATATGTGTATAAAAAACATTCTGTATTTTGAAACAACAGGATAATTTATTTTTTCATATTATAAAAAATTTTTTTCAACACAGTATCAACAGAAAAAAGTTTCTTATGCACACACTTACGCACAGAAGGAAATTACTGCTGTTGCGCGAACAGAGACCGTATTCGTTCCAACTCATCCACAAGAACTGTATCTTTTTTAAGGTCGTTTTTTATTTTGTCGCATGAATGAATAACGGTTGTATGGTCACGTCCGCCGAGGCGCTGGCCGATGGTCGGGAACGAAATACTCAGATCCTCGCGAAGAATGTACATAATGATTTGCCGCGGTTTTACGATCTCTTTTTTTCGCGTCTTCTCATAGATGGTTGATTTTTCAATGTTATAGAACTCCGACACGACGTGCACAATATCTTCAACGGAGAGCGTTTTTCTCGGTTTCTCGTTGTTTTTAAGGAGTGTTTTAACTTCAAGCAAGGCAAGGTCCCGATTTTTGAGCTGCGCTTGGCATACGAGGGCGTTTAAAAGACCTTCAAGCTCCCTGATGCTCCCCTTTATGTTTGAGGCGATATATTCAATGATCTCGTCGGACGGGCTAAAGTTGATGTGGCGTGACTTTGTCTTCAAAATAGCGACACGTGATTCAAAATCGGGGTCGGAGATATCAACTATCATCCCGGCGCCGAACCTGGATTTCAGCCGCTCCTCAAGATTTCCAATGAAATTATAATGCTTGTCCGAAGAAAAAATAATCTGCTTGTTGTTGTCATACAGCGTGTTGAAGAGATGGAACAGCTCGTCTTGCGTCCCCTGCTTCCCCGAAAGAAATTGAATGTCGTCCATGATAAAAACGTCATACTTCCGGTATTTTTCTTTGAAAACGTTGATTTTATTGGCTTGGACGGATGTAATGAGGTCAAGATAGAATTTTTCCGAAGTAATATAGAATACTTTCTTGTCCCCGTACATCTCTTTAATTTTGTTGCCCGTCGCCTGGAGAAGGTGCGTCTTGCCGAGTCCGGTGCCGCCGTACACAAAGAGCGGGTTGTAAACCGAGCCGACACTCTTCATGATCGCTTGCGTCGCGGTGTAGGCAAGCTCGTTGAACGGCCCGACAACGAACGTGTCAAACGTATAACGCGGATTCAGATTGTCATCCTTGTTGATATACAGGTCTTTGAGAGGGAGCTCGCCGTAGAGCTGCGGCGCCGATTCCGCAAAGCCGGGCTTTTGCTGTTCGGTTTTTGAAATAACGATATAGTCAATGCCGCGTATGTTTTCGCTGATCATGCGGAGCGATTTGAGGATGAATTTGTGGTACTTGTTTTGAAGCCACTCTTTAACAAACCCGTTCGGCACGCCAAGATATACGACGCCGTCCGCCTCTTTGACGATAGAAGTGTTTTTGAACCATGTCGTAAAATTTGCCCGCGAAACGGCGCGTTCAATGTCCGCAAGAGCCGCATCCCACAACTGTTTGGTGTCGGAGATGTTGTGTTCTTGTTCTGGCATGTTGGTGTGATGAATGAAAAATTTTTAGCGAGCGTCTCCGGCGAGAATGCATTTCCTTTTATCCAATTATATAGCACGTTCCACGCGATGAAACTTGTTAAAAGTGCAATAGTATGTTGATAATCTGTTTATAAACTGTGGACAGTGTTCATACGCGCATCCAGTTCCGTTTTGACTTTGCCTGATTTTGTTATACACTCAATACTAATGTCAAAAACATACCAACCAAAACGCAAGAAAAGAAAACGCACCCACGGTTTTCTTATCCGTATGCAGAAAAGCGGCGGGCGAAGAACGGTCCTGAGACGGCGGCGGAAGAGGCGCGCCCGTTTATCCGTTTAAGCGGGTCCTCCTCCCTGTGCTTTCTCGAAAACACAAGGTGCCGCGCGGCGTTTTCCCGAAAGTTCTGCGTTCGGGACGCACGAAACACGGCACATACGTAACGCTGAGGGTCTCTTCCGCCGCCTCATGCAAGGGCCAACCGGCCGCGGTGTCGTTCGTGGTGCCGAAATCGGTTGCGCGAACCGCCGTCCAAAGAAATCGCCTCAAGAGGCGCGGATACGCCGCAGTTCTGAAAATCCTCCCCCGCCTTGCGCCGTGCCTTTCCTGCGTTTTCTTTTTCAAAAAAGGCGTTCCGGAGCCGCCGTATCGCGCGCTTGAAGGCGACCTGGAGGCGCTCTTGAAAGACGCCGGGGGTTTTCTCGCCGAAAAACGCCATGCAGAAAATATTTGAAACGTGCATACGGGCGTACCAAATGGCGCTTTCACCTGATACCGGTTTTCTTTTTGGGCGGAGGAACCGGCAGGCGTGCCCTTTCTATCCATCGTGCTCGGAATACGCGGTTCTGGCGATGAAAAAGCACGGAATTTGGAGCGGAGCGGCAAGGGCTTTATGGCGTATTATGCGATGCCACCCGTGGCGGCAGCCGGCGGTTGATAAACCGTAGGTTTGCGGAACGCGCCTCCGCGGCTTACAATACAAAAATGATAAGCAGTGCGTTTAACGCCGTTTTGTACCAGCCGTTGTATAACGGTCTTGTTTTTTTGACGTCGATCGTGCCGTTCGGCGACGTGGGAATCGCCATTATCGTTTTGACGCTCATTGTTAAGTTCGCCATTTCTCCTCTCACCCACAAATCAACGAAAACGCAGGTGCGCTTGCGTTCTCTTGAGCCGGAAATAGAGCGCGTGAAAGCGGAGCACAAAGACGACAAACAGAAGCAGTCGGAGCGTGTTATGGAATTGTATCGCCAGCACGGCGTCAACCCCTTCTCCGGTTGCCTTTTGTTCATCATTCAACTCCCCATCCTTATCGCTTTGTACTGGACGTTTTGGAAGGGGCTTGCGAACGGCGGCTTTGACTCGTCCGTTCTGTATTCTTTCGTCAGCGCGCCCGATACGGTGAACATGAACTTTTTGGGCCTCATTGACATGTCGGGGAAAAGCGTCGTGCTCGCGTTGCTCGCCGGACTTTCCCAATATGTCCAGGTGAAGCTCTCCTCTCCGCTTCCGTCTGCCGCCCCGCGGACGGGCGGCCCCCTCTCGCTTAAGGAAGAGTTCGCGCGAAGCATGCAGATCCAGATGCGTTACGGCTTGCCGATTTTTGTCGCCGTTATCTCGTACACCATCTCGGCGGCGGTGGCGTTGTATTGGACGACCTCAAACCTGTTCACCATCATCCACGAATTCATCGTGCGCTATCGCGCCGAGCAGATCACAAAATCTCCGCCGAAGGAGGACTGACAAAGGGGTATGACCGCGCCGCGCGAGCCCGCCCGAGAGGGCCTTTTTAATTACCGCGCCCTCGCTCCGGAGCGTCCCGAGGCGAGGATGCCCGGCTCTTCACAAAAGCTCTTTTTTACGGTAAGGTATCTTTTGTGAGCGTACGGACCCTATGGAACAGTCATTTATTAAAGAAACCGTTGAGCAACTGCTTCTAAAACTCTGCGTCAACGCGCGCTTTTTGGGCGTTTCCGAGCTGAATAACGGAGAAATTTTAAAGTTTTCGGTGACGACCGACGAGCCGTATCTTCTGGTCGGCGACGGCGGTCGCGCCCTCATGGCGCTGAACCATGTGATGAAGAAGATCTACGAGCGGCAGCGGGAAAAAAAATCGCTCGGCGAGTGTAATTTCATGATTGACGTGAACGATTATCAGGAACGCCGCATCGGCGAATTGCGGACGAAGGCGACCATTATGGCGGAGCGCGCCCGTTTTTTCAAAAGCAACGTTGAGTTGGACCCCATGAACCCGTATGAGCGCATGATCGTGCATTCGTTTTTCTCCGGCGTGCCGGACATAGAAACCGAATCAACCGGCGAAGGCCGCGACCGGCGCGTCGTCATCAAATACATAGAGAGCCCCTTGTTCTAAAAATCCCCGAACTAGCGTTCGGGGATTTTTAAGCTCCACAACGTGCCGTCGCGTTTGTTCGTGAAGAAGAAATATGTTCCATCCGGGTCAAGAAAAGGATTCGTGACGTCAACGGTCGCGCCGCCGAACTCGCGCGGAACGGCAAGCAGCGCCGCTTCGCCGGTCTCCGCGTCAATTTTCCATATAACGTCGTCAAAAAACATCGCTCCTTGGTACCACTCGTCGGGGAATGCTCCGTCCGGCACAACCCCGGGCGCTCCGCACAGGAGCGTAGACGAATTGCCGCCGCGCCAGACGCATTTCTCCGGCAGTGTAATGACGGGAAAGGGCTCCGACGTCGCCTCTTTGCGGCGGAAAAGGAAGGTTTCCAAAGTCCGTCCCGCGCTTGAGGAGTAGAGCACCGCGTCTCCTTTCGGCGCGGAAAGAGTCAAAAGTCCGGAAACCGGCCCGAGTATTTTCTCCGTCCTGCCGGTCTGCGGATTTAAAAAATAGAGGATTCCTCGGAAGCCGCTTGCCGCTTTGGTGGTGAGGGCTACCGCATCCTTATTGACCCACTGCGTCGTCCATTCGCGGACCGGCATGTCAAACACCTGACGCGGCCGCGCGCCGTCAAACCGCGTAACGGTTCCAAGCGCCGATATCCCGAACTCGGTAACGGAGAAAAGCGCGTCCGCATCCGGCTGTGCCGCAAGGGAGGTAATGCCGTCGGCGAGAAACACTCCGTCAAGTTTGCCGAGTTGCTGCGCCGCGGGCTCCGCGGCGACGATCTGCGCGGAAAAGCTCTTGATCACGTCGTTCGCATCCAAATAACGAGCGACGAACCGCGCGCCGCCGCTTTGCCACACGGTTTCATAAATGCCGGGCAACGTCGTATTCGTAACGCGCACGCGTTCGTTCGTTTCAAGATTGACATCAAACACGTTCCCCGAAGCGCGGTCAACGTAGCGCGCATACAGCGCCTTGTTTCGGGTAACCGTTGTTGCGCCGGCTATGGGCGCGCGCGTCAGCTGGCGAAGCTCCGGTACCTCCCCGTCCCCGAGCGCGGTCTCATCCGCCGCGGTTCCTTCTTCCGCCCCCCCCAACGGACGCCCGAACGAAACATCCTGCGGTGGCGCGCCGAACGGCAGGAAATCGCGGAGCGTTTCAACCGTCGTCTTTCCCGTGTCGCGCGAAATGTAATATGCCGCGCCGAAAAGCCCTGCGGCAAGCGCCACTATGGTGAAGGTGATTATGGCGATGGTTTTTCGGGTCATATTTTTGCGTCGGGTAAAAAGTCCGCGGCAGCGCAGTGCCACGCTATCTGGTTTGCAGAGGGATTTCGCACGCCGTTCGTCCGCCCGTGGCCGATGTGATTGCTCCTCCCTTTTTTGCGCACTGGTCCTCAAAAGATTTTAGGATTTTTGATTGAAGCGCACGCCGATCCGCCGCCGACGCGTTCTTATATTCCGGGGTTGCATAAAACAGGTTTACATCAAGCACCCCGTCTACGCTTGTTCTGCGCACCTGTGCCAAACGGTTCTCCGAGGCATTTGGCGCGGTCACTGTTTTTTGCAGAAGAAGATCGGATTGTGTGGGTACAAGAACCAACTCTTGAAGCGTGATTTTCGGTACAACGATGCCGAGGTTCAGAAGATTCGGATTGACGGTGTTCAAAATAAGCCACGAGCCAAAAGCAAGCAAAAGCCCCCAGACGGCCGCCTGCATACGGTTCACGGCGGCCTTTTTCGTGTCAAACGCTTCGCTCAAAAGATATTCGGTGCCGCCCCAGACGATCATCAAGACCGCAAGAATCCCTGCGGCGCCGATGACGAACTGAAATATGCGTCCCAAATATATTCCGAATGACGCATCCCCCGTCGCAACCTCTCCTATGTCGCCGATCGGGGCAAGAAGCTTATAGCTTTTGCCGAAATCGCCGAACTCATCACTGCCGATCACCCGCGTTCCGCCCGAAGTCGGCTGACCGACATTTACCGCGCCCCCAGTGCCTTGGACGGGCGGGGTAACGTCGATCGGGTCACCAAACTCATCAACTCTCTCCGTCCGCGTGTCTGTCGGGTCTCCAAATTCGTCCACCGCGCCCGTTTGCGCGTAAGCAAAAGGCATCGCGCCTCCAAGCGCCGCGAACATTACTGCGGCAGTCAACCCGTATGCGAAAATGTTTTTGAGCGATGCCATGAGCGCGAGAGCGTTAGAGCGACGGCGATTGTCCGAATGTTATGAAAAGCGATGCGGCGGCGCGCTGGAAAATGCGCGCGGCATTCGTGATGCTGACCCCGACGCGTGCGGAGCCGCTTGTCCCGCCTTCGCTCCGGAACACGACCTCGGTGTCTTTTTGGGGCGGCAGAAAGGGTTCGTCATTCAATTCCCACGAGTATTGGAGACCGTTCGCGCGGTCATCGCGCGAAAAATAATACGGCTCCACGCGCACCGTGAGCTCGTTTTCAGCAAGCGGTTCCGTGCCGCCAAGCGAGCGTTCGTAGAGCACTCCCAACAGAGGGTGACGGCGGTAGAGAAGCACGCGCGGCTCAACCGCGGCAAGCCGTATCGTCCGTTGTGCCGTAAAGGTCCCCTGGAGCGATGATGCTTTCACGGTGATCTCCGCGTCAAAGAATCGTTCGGGGCCGTCAAGCGCGAGCGTTTGCTTGCCGAAGCCGGAATCACCCCCAAGCACGCGGCGGTTTTTTGACCAGGTGTAAATGACATCGTTGTCGCGTACGCGCGTTCCGTCGGCAAGAACGAAGTGCGGAAAAGCGGTAATGACGAGAGCGCTCCCCGACGACGGCAGCGCTTTTCCGCGGTAGAACGGCGGCGTGTACGTGTCCGCTTCCCACAGAAGGTCAACGTCGGCGGGACGGAGCGTAATCTCGCCCACGACCCTCCTCCCCTCGGGCGAGGTCGCGGTTGCGCTTATGCGGAGAGAACTTCCGAACGCGCCCGTGGTAACCGTGAGCGTTTTTATTCCGCGTCCTTCAGCCGCGCGCCGTCCGCCGACCGTCCAGGAGACGGTGGAACGGTTCAGGTCAACCGAGGACGTATCAAGCGTAAGCTTCACTTCGGTGCGCGCGCCGGGGAACTCGGGCGTCGCCGTAACGGTGAGAACGCCGATGTTCGGAACTTGCGCGTGAACCGTGGCGTAAAACGCGAGCGCGAATGCGGCGATGCATGTTTTGGCGAAGAACGACATCATAGGGGAACGCCCGCTTTCACCTTAAACGCCTGCCGCGCTTTTTTAATGGCGAGCAGTTCGGACGGGTCCGAAGTAATGATCTGGTCTTCAGTGTACGACGCAATGACCTTGAGAGCGACGTGTTTCAGTCCGGCAAAAAAGATCCCCTCGCCCACATCCGATTCAAGAAGGAGATATTTTTCCTCATCCGTCAGGTTAAAGGTCCGTTGCACCTCGTCGATCACCGACGGCGCTTGCTTCAAAAGAAGCTGGATCGCCGAGTTAGAGATGATTGCGCCGCCGTACGGCGATTTCAAAAAGTCATTGACATCCTGCGTGATGGTCGCGAGGCCCAGAAAGTACTTCCTGCCGCGCTTCGCCAAACTGAAAAGAAATGAAGCGGTATCTTCTTGTTTCATCATCCACCACGCCTCATCGATGACCATAAGGCGTTTTTTAAGCTCCTTCCGAACCGCATTCCAGATGAAATGCGTCACGATGTACATGGCGACCGGCTTCAGCTCATCCTCCATGTCGCGCACCGAAAAGACGACGAATCGCTTGTTTATATCAACGTTCGTCGGACGGTTGATGAAACCCGACCACGTTCCTTTCGTGAATTTCGCAAGACGCTGCGACAGCGACGCGCCGCCTTCCATACCCGCAAGCACGAGTTCAAAATCGGACATGAGCGGCGGCTCGTTTTTTGAAAAATCGGAGTCGGGAGTGATGTCTTTCAAAGCGTATGTCTCTGTGATGGCGTGGTCAACGAGCGAATCCTCCTCCGGCGTCAGCCCTCCGAGCATGATGCGGAACAAGCCGACGAGATTGACGATGTTTGACCGAAGCACGTCGGCGGGCGATTCGTCCTCGCGCACCGGCGGCAGGTCAAACGGGTTGATGTGGTGCTCGGACGTGAGTGAAATGTTGAAATAGCGCCCGCCGGTCGCCTCCGCGAGATACTCGTACTCTTTTTCGGGGTCAATCACGATGACGTCTATGTCAAACATAAGCGACCGCAGGATCTCAAGTTTCGCGGCGTACGATTTTCCGGCGCCGGACGTTGCGAACATGATGGAGTTGTAGTTCTCCATCGCAAAACGGTCAAAAAGGATCAAGCTGGAATTATGTCGGTTGATGCCGTAGAGGATGCCGCGGTCCGAGGTAAGGTCAAACGACACGAACGGAAAGAAGCTTGAAAGCGGCTCGGAATTGAGTTTTGAATGGATGTTCAAGCGGTCGTCGGCGATCGGAAGCACGGAGTGATATCCCGCCTCCTGCTGGAAGAGCGCGGGGCGGACATAGACGAGTTTTGATTCAAGCAGCGAGCGTATTTCTTGCTCAATTTTATCAAGCTCGCGTTCGTTGTCCGCGTAAAGCGTCATATAAAAACCGACGTCAAAAAGTTTTTCCTGCGCTTGCTGGAGTTTGTCGCGGAGATCTTCAAGGTCGCGGTACGCCGTGTCAAGCTTCGGGTCGCGCACGAGCCCCCGCTCTTCGCGGATGGCGATCTGGCTCTCAACCTCGGCGACTTTTTTCTGGAACTGCCTTAAAACCTTCGCCGTATCAATGGGGTGCACGAAGAGAGAAACGTCAAACACCTTATCAAGGTTGATGATCGGCGACAGCCAGTTGTCGGAAAGATAACGCGGATAGGAGATGGCGAAGAATGTGCGCGCGACTTTTTCGCCGACGTAAAATTGTTTCTGTTCTATTTTGAGCGCCGCCGGCGCGATGATATCGCGCAATTCCAAAACGCCCGCTTCGTAGATCTCTTGCGGCAGAATAGGCGATATTTCTTGTTTTTCTTTCGGCCCTTTGCCGAGCAATTTATCAAGTATGTTCATACGAAACGATTGATAGTGAACGGTCGGCGGCATACGCCCCGCGCGTTCGGCTTATAAAGCGTTCCTTCTCGTTTCCGGCGGGATCGGTTTTTCCAATTCGCCCGGATTGAATATCTTGAAGAAAAGTTCCACCAATTCTTCCGTTCCGAGACGCGCAACGCGGATGCCGGCGGACGCAAGCCCTTGTTCCACCACGGAGGCGCGCTGTTCAAGCTGCGTCCTGTTTTCTTCAAACGATTCAATGCGTTCGGCAACGTTGGCGTCCCGCCCCCCTTTTTTTCCCAAAAGACCCGCAAACACACCGGCGCGTTCGACGCCTAAGATAGGCGGCGAATACGGCACCACGACAAAAAAGGCTTTTGTCATGATATTGGTGCTTTCGGTGAATTTTTTGACGAAATCAACGTATTCGGAAACCTGAATGCGCATCAAGTCGGACGTCTGCGCTTTTTCGCGTTCCTCAAGAAGTGACAAGTACGGCCTGATATCAAGCTTGCGTGATTGAATGAAAAACTGCACAGAAAAATCAAGCGAGTTCAGGAAGTTTTGAAATTGGAGCAAGATCGCTTCTTGTTCGGCGGCCGACTTGAGCGCAAGGTTGTGCGACGAAGTCATAAGAGCCAGCCGCAGCGAGCCGTCTTTCAAGACAACAACGCCGTTGCGTATTTCTCGGATGGGAACGAAGTCCTGCGTTGATTTTGAAACCATGCGAATTTTGAATTATGAAACGGGAATTACGAATTAAGAATACAGCGACCGCCGCCACGCACCACGACCCTTACTTCTTGCTTTCCGGTCCTTGCTTTTGTCCTGCATAGATGCTTTCGTGGACGTCCAAACTCCACGCAATGTCTTTCAGCTTGCTTTCCGAAAGGCGCGGGACGAAAAAATCGCTTGCGGGCGCCGCCTCCTTTCCCCGCTCTTCCGGCAAGCGCTCCCGTTTCTGCCATAGATACAGTTTATCACGAGTGAGGAAACGCACCGCCGCCTCAAGGATATGGATAAAGTTCCGGTCGTTCACTTTGTAAAAAGCAAGCGCAAGAGAGAGCGCGACGACGGGAGCGATCAGGAAGATCGCGAGGTAGAGCGGCAGCGCCCGGTAGAAGATGAAGGAAAACCCCGCGCCGCCGGCAAGATAAATAAACTGCTTCAGGGTCAGCGGCCCGAAGATCTTGTCCTCAACTTCTATGAATTGCGGTGTCTGAAATCTCATGCGAAATCTCCAAAAAATTTTGGAGATTTCGTATGAGATTTAGAGTCATGAGTCATGAATTAAGAATGCGTTTTTGATTTTTTGATAAGGCCGTTTATGAGTTTGCTTGCCGTAATGCTTTTCCGGGCGAGAATTTGAAATTCTTCGTTTGAAATATATTTTAAGTCTCTCGCAAGTATGAGTTGATTTTGTGTTTCGGTGAGCGACCCCAGTGACATACTATAGAAATATACCTTTTCCTTATACGAGCCTCTACTGAATCCCTCCGCAATATTTGATGTAATGGATATGGTAGCGCGCCTGAGTTGTAAAGTAAGCGCAAACTGTTCTTCTTTGGGAAACGACCTCGTCGTTTTGTATATGGAAAGCGCCAGTATATGGCTCGCTTTCCACGCGTCAAGGTCGGTGAAGGATTTTATTTTTCTTGATTCTTGATTCATACTTCTTAATTCATCGTGAACCGATAGAGTGGCTGGGAACTACTCTATCGGTTCACGGTATGGGTCCGGTTCTTTGTACGCGGTCGGCGTCGCCTCCGGCGCCTCCGTTTCCCGAATTATTTCTTCGCCGAACTCGCTTTTCGTCGGCGGAAGGCGGAATGTTTTTTGCAGTTTCTCCGAAACGATGTCCCGCGGCTTTTCCTCGGGCGTTTCCCCGCGCGGCGCAAGCGGCGTGCCTATTTTGTCGGGCTCCTCTATGTCGCGAAGCGTTTCTTCGCGGCTTATTTCCTCATCCGCCGTGTGTTGCGGATATTCTTTCTCAAACTCCGGTGCCTCGTCATCTTCGGTCTCAACCGGCAGCGTATCCGGCGTCTCGCCTCCTTTGGCGAAGGCGGACGTTCCCTGCGGCGGCGTTTCCGGAACTTCTTTTTCCCGCTCTTTGATCCCCGTCTCCACGGTTCTGGCGCCCTCAATGCCGTGGACCGTCTTAAGCGACTCTCTGATCGGTCGGAAAATCTGCTCATTGACGTCCTGCGCGATGGCGCGCGCCGCATCCGCCTCAACGCCAAGTTCCCGCGTGAGCGTCCTCACGTAATCGCGCGGGTGAACGAGTCCCAGCATCACCCCGCCGGTAGCGTCAAAAAGTTTTTCCTGCACATCAAGATGCAGGCGGTGTTTTGCGCCGATCGCCTGCAGCTGCTCCGCGACCTCCACCGAAGATATCGCGGTGCGCACATCCTCGGGGATATTTTCATATTGTTTTTTTAGTTTTTCAAATAGAAACTCCATATGCGTTAGGTATTACTTTGTTTTGTAAAACGACTAATATTTCTTGCGATATCGTCAAGTTTTTGTTGTGCCTTGCTTTGTTTTGTTTGCAGTTCATTAACCCGGCTTTCCTCCGCCGTGGTAAGTTCGCCACGACGCCTTCTTTGCCCTTGGAGGCGGCTCATCTCGTTTTTAATATCTTGCATATCTTTTTTAGCGCCTTCTTCCTGTTTTTTCCAGTGCGCAAGCTGCAAAGTTCCGGACGCTCGTTTGTCTTTGCGCGCGATTTTGGTGAATAGGGTGTCAATGGACGGCGTCTCAATAGTTCGCGCGTATCCGAGCTGGCGTGATGTTTGGAGGCGTGCGATTTCTTGTTCTTTGGCACGGATTTGCCCCTCGATAATTTTTGCTCTCTGTGTCGCTTGCAGTCGAGCGTCATCCGTACCTATCGCGCTTCGCGCGATCGCTTTTTGTGTTTCCAAACTTTCTCGATCTTCCGCAATCTGTTCTTGTACCCTTCGTATTTCTTCTTGAGGCACTCCCAAACTCTTTCCAAATTGTTCTCGCGCGGCAGTCTGCCTTTCAAGTTGCGCTTCGTAGCCGCCCTTGCCGCGCACTTTGCCGAGGCCTATACCGAGCTTGGCTGCGCCCTTGGTAACCGGCGCAACGCCTCGGATATCGTAACTTCCTCCCGCAACGCCGCGCGTTGCCTTGAGGGCGAGCGCGCCGGTCCTGCTTTTCGCCGCCCAGTCGCGGAAGCCCTCGGTTGAAGCGATCTTTGAAGCGGCGCGGCCGAGCGTTTGCCGCAACGCGAAGCCCGCTCCTCCGGCGGCTATCGTCCCTCCGGCAAAGCCCGCCACCGCATTGCCGTACTCTATCGCCGTCTTTCCGAAATCACCGCTTAAGTTCTTCACCGCCTTCAGCCCGTAGAGAAGGATGAAAATGATGACTATGAAATTGAAAATCCCCGTGACGTCAAGAATGTCTTTTTGCGCGATGCGCGTAAGCAGCTGGCCGTTTTGGATGATCAGGATCGCGATATAGAGCACGAAAAGATAAAGCGGCGCGACGAAAATTTGATTCGTAAGCGTTGAAAGCCAGGCGTCAAAATGTTTTTTCGTTGACGGCAGGATGGCGAGAAGGAACGCAAGCGGCGCGAGAACGGCAAGAAAAATGAATGCAACGAAACGGCCAATCAAAAGCAGAGCGCCGGTGAAAAACGTCCACGCCGTCACGAAGTAAAGCGTCGCCAAACTGACGAGAATGACGGACATTTTGCCCGGCGTGAGCCCGGAAACCGTTTTTGTCGGGTCGTAATTTTGAAGAAGACCGAGGCCGTTTAATATCTCGCTTGATATCGTGCCGCCCGCGCTTGAGAACGCATCGTAAAACTGAAGCGCAATGATGTTTGACGCGTCAATCCCGACCTTGACGAAGAACAAGCTGAAGTTGATGAGGAGCGCGACGATAATGAGCCGCGCGAGGAGCGTTTTCATGCCGTACTTTTCTATCTGGAGAATGGTCGCGATGGCGATGACAAGCAGGATGAAGATGAAAAAAAGATTCGCAAAATCGCGCGTTACGGTCCAGCCGACGGTGATCGCGTCCACCCGCTCAAGGGCGTTGCTTCTGATGGTGAACTCAATGACGTGGTCAAGCAAAAGGCCCGTGCCTGTCATGAGGGCGTTCGCGATGTTTACGACGGTGACGAGGACCCAGTTGAGGCCTCCCACGACAAAGTCGCCGACGGTTTGCGGGAAAAAGTAGGCAAATCCGGCGGTCGCAAAAATTGAAGCGGCTCCGAATACGAACGCCGGCAGCATAAAGGCAACGGCGTATGCGGAATGGGCCGGGAGCAAAAAGCCGGCGAGAATGACAAGCGCCACGGACAAAGCGGTTCGCCGGGAACATTTCGGATACTGACGCGCGCAGAGCCGCCCGAGCCGCGCGAAGCGGTTCCGTACATATACGTAAAGTTTTTGGGATACCATTCGCATGGTTAATCGTTCGGCGTACCCCCGCCGAGGGTTAAGGGAAAGACGCGGCATTCCTCTATTTTTTGCTGCGTTGCGCCGCGAAGTTCCGTCATCGCGTCATCGGTGTCGGACGCGCTGACGCGGGCGCTTATGACATCCGCCTCACTGTGAAGCGTTTCGGTTTCAAGGAGTCCGCGATAATCCTCCGCAATGGCGCTCATGGTGGAGACGGTCTGCGCGCTCTCGGCGCGGATGCGGAATGCCGCAAGCGCCGCCGACAGTTCGTTTGAGGAAACGATGGCGCTCTGGAGCGTATCCTTCCGCGGCGCGATGTCCGTTGCGAGGGTCGTTGACGCGGCCGCAATGCGGCTCCGTGCCGTTTGCGCGTCGTCAAGCGTGAGAGGAACGGTCTGCGTACGCGTCAGTTTGTCCGTATAACACGCAATGAGTTCGTTCACTTTCGTTTCGGCGCCGAGGACGCTCCGCAGGGCGGCTTCCTTGGCGGCGCGGTAATCACCTTCGGCGGCGCTGCGGCGCGCGAGTTCGTCAAGAAGTTCCCGCCTGACACCCGGCAGCGTTTCTGCGTTTATGTCCGTCCCCAAGCGGTCGGTATATGACGGCTGTCCGCCGCTCCGGTCGGAAAGGCCGAGCAATCCGACTCCTCCGAATATCTGCTGCGTCAGCTGCACGATGAGCGCCTGCACGATCTCGTTGAATGAATCCGCAAGCTCTAACTGGCGCACCGTGCTCCCAAACTGGTTTGCAAGCACGTCCTCAATAAGAACCCCGGGCGACTTGATGGAGCAGTTCTCAACCTCCGCCGTTTGTCCGGTTGCTTCCTCCATGACCGTATCCTTCGTGCAGTGCCTAAATGCTATGAAGCCGCTTGCCCAATTCGCTTCTTGTTCCGCACGCTTCTCCGCATTCCGTAACTGACGCTCCCGCTCGTCCACCGCAAGCAGGTATTGGCCGTAGATATTGTTTTCCGGCTGGAGCGTCACATTGATCCATGCCTCCCACCCCACTCGGTGCACGTACAGCTCAAGGTCTCGGAAGTTCCGGACAACGCCCGAAAGCGTGCATTGGAATCGGTATCGTTGCGGAACGGGTTTCCGGAGGAGAAAGCGGAACGGTTCAAGCGAGTAGGAGCACAGGTTCGTGAGGCCTAACTTTTCAATAAAAGCGCCCGATACCTGGTCAAGCACGTCCGCAAAAAATTGTTCAGGGTCGGTTATGAAGCCCGGGTTCCCCTCAAAGCCGTTGTTGATCCAATTGACGATGTCAGCCGTCATTTGCTGAATAACCATTTTTGCGATCGCCCACGCAAGCGGATTGAGGACGTTTTTCATGAACTGGTCCGCCGAATCAAGCGCCGCGCTCGTCGTATTGGCGGCGGCGCTTATCCTTTCCGGAATCGTTCCGGGTCCGTCGATGACGATGACGGCATTGCCGCCTGCCCCGCCGAGACCGAACAAGGCCGCAAATGTTTTCTGCGGCGCGATCGCAAACACCGCGGGCATAACCAAAGCGCCCATCAGTATCCCCGTTATGAGTTTTTTATGAAGAGGCGTCATACGGTTTTCTACGGCACGAGACGCGCAAAAACGCTCCCCGCCTCGTTTGCGCTGAAGGCAATACCGTGCGCCGTCTTAAAATACGCTTTCAGGTTTTTGAGCGCGGTGTACAGCGAATCGGCGCTTTTTTGGTAAACACCGAGGTGCACCAGCGCAGAAAGAGGGTCTTCGTAGACCGCCTTCATGGCGCGGATGTTTTCCGAGAGCGCGTTGAAACTTGAAAGAAGAGCCGTGTGGAGCGCGCGCGCGTCATTCGGCACGGAGAGCCCCCGCGCGTCCGCGAACATGTTGTCGTATGCGGCGATGATCGGTTCAAGTTTTTCCAATTCTTTCTTGTCTTCGTTGGAAAGGGCGCGGAGGAGAATGACCGCTTCGTTCTCGTTCGTCACGGAATTGGCGATAATGACTCCGCCGAGCGCATTGCCGTACGCCCGAACCGTTTCCTCGGTTGCGGGGACGATATTTTTGATGTCTTCCTCGGAAAAACTCTTGTCGGCGATGTCAACGTACGCCTTTTGAGCGATTGTGTTCACAAAATCCGCTTCCGTAACCGCGTTGAACGAATCCGACTGTTTCAAGGCGAGGTAACCGGTGATGACATCGCGCGCGAGTTCCCCCGTTGCCGTGCGCGGCGCCTGCTCCTCATTTGTTCGCGGCGCGATTTTTGTCGCGGTGCGGCGGTCGTCGGGTCCCGCGACGGTCGGATCGCGGCCTTCGCGCACCTCCGCGCCGTCCGGCGTCCCGTCGCCGTCAGTGTCGGGATTTTTGGGGTCTGTTTTCCAAAGAATTTCCTCCCAATCGCGGAGGCCGTCGCCGTCTTCATCGCGGATAAGAAGGTCCGCCGCATTTTTCGGCGCGCTTGCCGTCGCAAGCGTAGTTGATTGCTCAAACCCCGCCTTGTTTTTGAGCGAGTTCACAACAAAAACCCCTCCTATGACAAGGACGCCAAAAATAACCGCAAAAACAGTTTTGCTTCGGAAATTCACTCTATATGTTCAAATTATAGCAACATATCCTCCCCCGGAGTACGCATGTGACGACGAAATGTGTGGATAAGAAAAACCCCGCGAGAGACGGGGGTTCCCGCGGGGTTGCGCGAGCCGAGTGTCGGGTTACGTTGAAGAAAAAGGTCGGGCAAGAACCCGCGCCAGTCGTTTCCAGTCCTCAAGCGACAAATCCTCGGCTCGCGCGTCCGGAGAGACACCCGCTTTTTTAAAGAGAGGACCGTCTGCGCCTTTGTTTCTAAGGTTATTTGAGAGTTTTTTGCGCGGGTGAGCGAAGCCGGCGCGCACGACGGAAAAAAACGCGTCCTCGGAGATGTCTTCAAAAAAGTCCCTCGAGATGCCCGCGATAGTGAGTATCGCCGAATCAACTTTTGGCGCCGGCACGAAAGAGCCGGCTTTTACGGTTTTTACGTATTTCGGCGCGCCGTACGCTTTAACGGATATTGAAAGAAGGGATTCCTTGCCGTTTTTTGCAATAATGCGCTCGGCAACTTCTTTTTGCACGATGACCGCGATCATGCGCGGTTTCGGGTCTATGGAAAGGAAGCGGCGGAGAAACGCGCCGGTGATGTAGTAGGGAATACTGCCGATGAGTTTGTAGTGAGTAGTTTGCAGGGAGTGGTTTTTTGGTTCAAATTGGAGAATGTCGGCGGGGACGACGACGAGTTTTTGAGCGGCGGTTTCTGCGGCGAGCGCATGTGTAAGTTCGGCGGCGAGGGTCTCGTCTTTTTCTACGGCAATAACGCGCTCCGCGCGCTCAAGAAGTATTTTTGTGATCATCCCCCTTCCCGGGCCGACCTCAACAACCGTATCTCCGCGCCCGACATCAGCCGCATCCGCGAGTTCGCGAGCGGTTGACTCGTTTTTTAAAAAGTTTTGCCCCAGAGATTTTTTTACCCCCGTTCTTACGTCATGGATCATACGTCATGGATCAGATATTGATATTCGGCATTATCTCTTCTTCGTTTGCTGTTTCCAATTCAACCAACTCCTGCGGAATATCCGCGAGGAACTCCGACGGCGCATTGAGCCCGCGGCTGCCGAACACGGAACGCGTTTCCGCATACGACAAAAACACTTTTTCTTTTGCCCGCGTGAGCGCCACATAAAAAAGCCGTCGCTCCTCTTCCTGTTTTTCCGCGTCAGTCCGCGCGGAGTCGGCTCCGGCCCTCGTTTCCGAAGGGAAAAGCCCCTGCTCCAATCCCGTCACAAAGACGTACGGGAACTCAAGCCCCTTCGCCGCGTGAACCGTCATAAGCCGCACTCCCTTTCCGTCCCGCACGAGCGCGTCCTGGTCGCTTGCGAGCGCCGCATCTTCCAAAAACTTGTCCAGGTCTCTGTATCGCGACGCGAGCGAGCCGAGTTCCTTTACGTTTTGCAGACGCTCAAAGCCGTCGCCGCCTTCGCTTTCAAGATGCGCCGTAAGACCGGAATGTTCCGCAACGAAGCTCACGAGTTCCGCCGGCGTTTTTTCCCGCGCGGCGATCTCTATTTTTTTAAGCAGTGCGTAAAAATCATCTATTTTTCCGCGTATTTTGGGGGGTAGCGCGTTTTTTTGCCCCGAAAAAATCTTTACGATCGTTACGGTGCCGACGCCGCGCGGGGGCATGTTGATGATGCGTTTCACGTCGCCCAAGCTCTCCGGATTCACTGCGGCGCGAATGTATGAAAACACGTCTTTGATCTCTTTCCGCTCGAAAAATCTCGTGCCGAGAACGACATACGGCACGTCAAGCGCGAGGCACGCTTCTTCAAGAGCGCGCGACTGGAAGTTCGTCCGGTACAACATCGCAATGTCGTGCGGTGCGGCGTTTTTCCGGCCAATGAGTTCCCGCGCCCGCGCGGCGGCGTAGTACGCTTCGGCCATTTCGTTCGGCGCGACGAAAAGCGAAAGTTTCTCGCCGCGCGGTTTTTGCGTGAAGAGCGTTTTTTTCTGGCGCAGCGTGTTTTTTTGTATCACCTCGTTCGCGGCGTCAAGGATCGTTTTTGTGGAGCGGTAATTTTCTTCAAGAAAAACGATCTTCGTGTTCGGATAGTCCTTTTCAAAACGGAGAATGTTTTTTATCCGCGCTCCGCGCCAGGAATAAATGAGCTGGTCGGTGTCTCCGACGGCGCACACATTCCCGTGTTTTTCCGCGAGCAGTTTCGCCAGCATGTACTGCGCATGATTCGTGTCCTGATACTCGTCAATGTGGATGTGGCTCCAGCGATCTTGGAAATGCGCGAGCGCGGCGGCGTTTTTTTGGAGAAGGAGCACTGCGGAAAGGAGCAGGTCGTCAAAATCAAGCGCGCCCTCCCTCGCAAGAAGCGCGTCATATTCGCGCCAGACGCGCGCCGCCGCATACGAGAATCGCGCGCCGAACGATGCGTCGCCGCCGTATCTTTTTTCATACTCGTCCACGGTCACGAGGTCCCCTTTCATGCGTGAAATGTGCGCGAGCATCTTTCCGGGCTCATATTGTTTTGGGTCAGCGCCGACATTTTTCATCGCATGCCGTATGAGGGACTTGGAATCGTCGCGGTCTTTGATGGTGAAATGTTTTTTAATGCCGATGGCGCCTCCTTTTTCTCTCAGAATATGCACCCCCAAGGAGTGGAAGGTTCCAATGAACGGAAAATCCGCCGGATCGTTTCCGTATCCCGTAACCCGCGCCCCGCCACCTGTCCGCATGAGCAGGCTCACACGTTCCCGCATCTCGTTCGCGGCTTTGTTGGTGAACGTAACGGCGAGGATACGCTCCGGCGAGACGCCGCTTCTCAAAAGTTCGGCGATCCGGCAGGTGACGACGCGCGTTTTTCCTGCTCCCGCCCCCGCAACCACCAATAAAGGGCCCTCTTTGTGGAGTACCGCCTCTTTTTGCGCAGGATTCAACCCGTGAAGCGAAGCGTCCATTGGGGTACTATAGCACACATTGACTTACTCGCGTATTTGTTTCTTTTTGCTCGTTTTTGAGTCCTTTTTAAGGGCTTTCTGGGGCGCAGGACATCGCGCCGTGCGGTGGTGGAAAACTCGCTTGCGTTTCCCCGTCCTCCTCGCTATACTGGGCAGTATCGTGAAACGGTAGCAGTGAACGCCAAAGACCTTGCAAATAAAGGTCATTTCTGATTTTCGGTAGGCCTGTATCTTGCCTCGTCGCCCTATTTTTCCCCCGTTTTCAATAAGATCTTACGGCTGCATTTTGGACAACGGTCGGGGGCGCGGGCATCAAAAAGCAACTTATTTCTCCGACATCACAAGACCCCGGCTCGAGTTTTCGTGTTTCGGACGGTCGGGCGACACAATGCAGGATGTTTTTTTATTTCCTGCGGCGGAAAGCGATTACCCTGATCGTTGCGCTTTCCATTGAGGCCAGCATGCCGGTCGCATTCATGCCCGCCGGCTTTTTCTCGTTTTTAGGGAACTTGTTTGAAAGGGCGGGATCGTCGGCGGTGACCGTTTCCAATTCGCAGAACATGGCGCTCCTCCAGGCGGCGCTTAACTTTGACCCCAACCCCTCAAAGGGCGGCGGCGACATCACCATTGTTGGCGATTCCGCCCTTCTGCCCGACAGCGGCCCCTTAGGCACGATCGCGGACGTTGAAGAGCAGGCGCCCGGTTCAGACCAGATCAGTTTATATGTCGTGCGCGAAGGCGACTCATTGTCCCAGATCGCAAAAATGTTCGGTGTTTCCGTGAACACCATCATGTGGGCGAACGACATTAACCGCGGCGACCTCATCCATGCGGGACAAGTGCTCGTTATCCTTCCCATATCCGGCGTCCGTTATACGGTTCTCAAGGGAGACACGTTGGAAATTATTGCCAAAAAATTCAAAGGAGACGTTGATGAAATAAAAAGATTTAACGATATTGCAAACGCATCGGAGCTTACTGTGGGGCGGACGATCATTATTCCTGCGGGAGAGGTCGCAAACAGGTCATATACCGCGCAGGGGTATCTGCCCGTCAGCGGCGCAAACGGACCCTCGTACGTCGGCTACTACTTGCGTCCCGTCCCCGGCCCCAAGACGCAAGGCCTCCACGGGTATAACGGCGTTGATTTTGCCGCCGCATACGGAACGCCCGTGGCCGCCGCCGCCGAAGGAGCCGTCATCGTAAGCAGACCGGAAGGTTGGAACGGAGGGTACGGGCAATATGTTGTGGTGAGCCATCCCAATGGAACGCAAACGCTCTACGCGCACTTGGGAGCCGTCGCCGTTTCCGCGGGTTCATATGTCGCGCGCGGGCAGACCATTGGCTATTCCGGTTCAACGGGAAAATCAACCGGCCCCCATCTCCACTTTGAAGTTCGCGGCGCGCAGAACCCTTTTCAATAATTCAATAACGCACGCGAGCGCATACGGTCGCGTCGCGACCAATTTCAGTAAAGAAAAGGCCCCTTAAAGGGCCTTTTCTTTAGGTTTTTCTTTTCCTTGCCGCGATGCTTTGCGGATGTATACTGAGGAAGGAGAGATTCCTCCTTGGAGCGCATCGCCATGTTAACGAACCTCGGCAGAGCCTTGGCCGGCGTGCTCTCAACGGCCGTCGGCATTCTGTGGATGCAGTGGGAGTTCGCCGTGGCGCCGTCCGTATATGACCGGCGTCCGTACGCCGTATATCCCCTCGTTCAAATCCTTGAACAATCGCGAATGGGCATTACGGTCAAGGTGCGCGCCGAGAACGGCACGGTTGAAACACTCGTGTTTCGGAGCGCGTGGTATCGTTTCTACCGTCCCAACGTGACGGTTGAATATCTGGTTGACGGCGCGGCGCGCATTGAAGTGTACCGAGGCTATCGCCAGTGGTGGATTTTTTCCGACAACGGGACGGTTTTTTTCCGCATCGCCGTTTACAATGAAACCGAGGCGAGATGGCAGAGTCTTTATGAAGAACCGCCCTAACGGTTGAAAAACCACGGGGCGGTTTTTTTGAAGCATGCGCGGCGCGGCTGGCCTCATCGCTTCAGCGCCCCAAGGAGCTCTGACACCGGCAAAGTGTTCACGATATCTTCTTTTTTTGCCCAGCCGCGTCGCGCCAGATGCGCTCCGTATTCAAGAAATCGGAGATGCCCGACGGAGTGCGCATCGGTATCAACGGACATCTTAACGCCCGCCTCAACGCACTTTTTGATCAGCGCATCGTCAATGTCGGAGCGGTCGGGATACGCGTCGATCTCAATGACCGTTTTTGTCCGCTGTGCGGCTTTGATGACCTCGTCTGTGTCAAGGTCAATCCCCTTGCGGCGGTTCAGGATGCGCGTCGTCAGGTGAAAAATAATGTCAACGTTCGGATTCTCCATTGCGCGGATGACGCGTTTTGTTTGCTCGTCCCGCGGAAGATTGAAGTGACTGTGCACCGCCGCGCCGACGACGTCAAGAAGCGCGAGCGTCTCGTCGTCTATATCAAGGGTCCCGTCTTTCAAGATATTTACCTCCGCGCCCTTTAAGACCCTGAAGTTTGAGCTTTGAAGTTTGAGCGTTGAGTTTATTTTGTCTATCTCCTTTATTTGGCGCTTGAGTTTGGCCTCGTCTGAGCCGCCGGTCATGGCGAGCGTCTTCGTATGATCGGTGATCGCGATGTATTCAAGCCCCAGTTTTTGCGCCTCCTCCGCATACTCCTCAACGGTATTCTCGCCGTCCGTCCAGGTCGTCTGTATCTGAAGGTCGCCGCGGAGGTCTCTGTATTCAACGAGTTTCGGCAATCTGTTCTCGCGCGCCGCCGCAATCTCCCCCGTCATTTCCCTAAGCTCCGGCTCAATGTAACGGAAACCGAGTTTTTTATAGAGTTCCTCCTCCGTTTTTCCCGCAATGAATGTTTCTTTCCTCCCCGTTTTCCCGCGAGATGCGAAAAGGCCGTATTCGGAGAGTTTCCATCCTCGCGCGAGCGCGATGCGCCGCAGTTCAATGTTGTGCGCTTTGGAGCCGGTAAAATAATTGAGCGCCGCGCCCCATGATTTTTTCGGGACAACGCGGAGGTCTGCGTCAAGGCCGTTCTTGAGCCGCACGTTCGTCTTGGTCGGGCCTTTGTCGTAGACATGCGCGACGAACGGAAGATTGACAAACCGGTCCATGACCCGTTCCGGGTCTTTTGACGTCGCGAGAATGTCTATGTCGCCGATGGTTTCTTTGAAGCGGCGCACCGAACCCGCGACCATCACGTCTTCCACTTCCGGAAAATCACGGATGCGTTGTTCAATGTTCCGGATATCGGGTAACGCAAAACCGAGGATCTTTCTTCCCGCCCCCGACTTCAGGAATGCGATGCCGTTCAGGATTTTTTCCTCCGTTTTTTTACCGAAGCCGGGAAGCGTTCTTATCTTTCCCGCGCGCGCGGCGCGTTCAAGTTCCTTGAGATTTCGTATGCGGAGTTTTTTCCACAGCGTCCTGACGGTCTGCGGCCCGACGCCCTCAACCGCAGTCAGTTCTTCTATTTTGACCGGCGTTCCTTTTTTGAGCCGCTCATACTCCGTGAAGCGCCCTTTTGTCAGAAGATGTTCAATATGTTCCGCGATCCCCTTTCCGACACCGGGGATTTCTTGAAGCGCCCGTGTTCCGCCGGCGGCATAGATCTCCCGCACGTTCTCATCAAGCGCTTCAACGGAGAGCGCCGCCTTTTCATATGCGCGCGGCTTAAATTGGACGCCGCCCATCTCATAGAGCGCCGCCATCTCGTGAAGAATGCGCGCAACGTCGTCGTTTGAGAGCCGTTTCATACGCATATCATAGCAGAAGCGCGGCGGTTCGCGAGAGAGGGAGCCGCCGCTTGGTTTGCTCCGCGGATGTTTGATATACTTTACTCATGAAAACCCACCTCGTTGCGGTCGGCGCCATTATCGCCTTCGCCGCTCTCCTCGGCGGTTCCTATTACGTCATCCAATCGCAGGTGGTTGGCACGCTTGAAAAAAAAGCGACAGAGGCGCTCGTAAGCGGCGATTATCTTGCGTCGCTCCGCCACCTTGAAGACCTCCGGGAATCGGCTCCCAAAGAAGCGTCGCTCCGCAGCGTTGACGAAAAGATCACTGAAGCGAAAAATCTGCTGCTCGCCGATGAAATTTTGACGAAAGCGCGCACTGCGGCGGAGAACGGCGACTGGTTTCAGGTTAAAGCCCTCCTGCAGCAGGGCGACGCGACCACAAACACCTCATTTACGCATTACAAAGAAGCCATTGATCTCTATGTTGCCGCTGCGAACAAAGTGCGCGAACTTGAAGAAAAGATAGACGCCGAACTTTCTCAGTTCCGCGAGGAAGCGCTTACGGAGAAAACAAAACGGCAGGCAGCCGAGCAAAAAGTAACGCAAACGACGCAGCAACTGGAAACCACCGTTGCGGAAAAACAGGCGTCCGAACAGAAGCTCCAGCAGGAAATCTCCATTGTTTCGGCGGAGAAAGACGTGGCGGAAAGAATGGCGGAACAAGAACGCTTGAGTAAGTTTTTGAACGAAATTGACCTTTATCTTTCCATGCTCGGAAGAGGCGTTCGCTATCTTGACGACGCCATTGTTGAAATAGATGAAGGGAAAGACACGACCGCGCTCGCGCTTTTGAATCAGGGCAAGGCGCTTTTTGACGAAGTGAGCATGCGCACGAACGAGTTGCTCGTAAACCGTACCGAGAATGCATATAAACCGCAGGTGACCAATCTGTTGCAAGCGGCGACGGTCTTGGTGAGCGCAGCGCGGAGTTTCGGAAGCGCGGTGTTTTACATTGACCAAAAAGACGGCGATGAATTCCAAAAGTTCATGAGCGACGGAAGACAGAGCCGCGCCGCTTCCGTAAAACTCATGGACGATCTGCGCGCTTTCATTTTATCACTTCGTTAAAAATGTCCCGCCTAAGGCGGGACATTTTTAGCGGCGGAGAGCGTTCGCGCCGAAGTTATCGGAACGCCTCTTCTTTCGGCCGATACCGGAGCGCCTCCAGGATGTGCTTTTCTTCAATGGTTTCGCTCGCATCCACGTCCGCGATAGTGCGGGCTAATTTAATGACGCGGTGATACGCGCGCGGCGAGAGGTCTATCGTGCGCGCCGAACGCATAAGCGTTTCTTCGGCGGTGCGCGCAAGACGCGCGTAACGCGGCAGTGTTTTCACGTTCATGCGCGCGTTGACGCGGAGGCGCGGCGTGTTCCCGAAACGCTCCGCTTGCCGTTCGCGCGCGCGGAGGACGACCGCGGCGGGTTCCGGCTCATCACCCGCGCGCGCGGAGGCGCGGTTCAACGAGAGTTCCTCATGGGGAAGGCGCGGCACCTCGATCCACATATCAATGCGGTCCATGATCGGACCGGAGAGTTTGCGGCGATATTTCTGAAGAGCGCTTTGCGTGCAGATGCATTCTTTTGTCGCGTCTCCTCGGAATCCGCACGGGCACGGATTGAACGCGGCAATGAGAATGAACTCGGCCGGAAACACCTCCGACCCCTTGATGCGCGCAATGTTCACCACGCCGTCTTCAAGCGGCTGGCGGAGCGACTCAATGACGCGCGTTTCAAACTCGGGGAACTCGTCAAGGAAAAGGACGCCGCGGTGCGCAAGCGTCGCTTCGCCCGGTTTGGGGAATGTGCCGCCGCCGATGATGGCGACGTGCGATGACGTGTGGTGCGGCGCGCGGAAAGGCGGCGCCACGATGAGGTCGTCCCCCAGTTTTCCAGCGACCGAATGGATGCCGGTCACCTCAAGCGCTTCGTCAAACGAGAGCGGCGGGAGAATTGACGAGAATGCCCGCGCAAGGAGCGTCTTGCCGGTTCCGGGCGGCCCGTAGAAGGCGATATTGTGCCCGCCGGCCGCCGCTATCACGAGACCGCGTTTGGCGCTTTCCTGACCGCGGATATCGGCAAACGACAGATCATCGCGGCCGCGGCTCGTAAACGGTCCAAAAGAAGTTTCCGGCTGCGCGGAGAGCGGCGCCCTCGGGATGCGGGGACCGTCCGTCCCGCGCTCTTTCTTCGTATTGATATGCCCGATGACGTCTTTCAGCGTGCGCGCGCCGTACACTGTTATGCCGCGGACAAGCGCCGCTTCTCGTGCGTTCGCTTCCGGCACGAATACCTCGGTAAAGCCCGAGGCGCGCGCGTGTTGGGCGAGCATAAGGACGCCGTGTGCGGGCCGCAATTCTCCCGCAAGCGACAGCTCTCCGATGAAAAGCCGTCCGTCCGCCGCAAATTGGATCTCATCAGTTGCGGCGAGATATGCGAGCGCGATGGGAAGGTCAAAAAGAGGCCCCTCTTTTTTTAGATCCGCCGGAGCCAATGAAACGACGACCTTGTGCTGTCCGTCGCTTTTGGGAGAGGACAAACCGGCGTTTTTGATCGCCGAAGAAACGCGGTCGCGCGATTCTTCCACTGCCTTATCCGGCAAACCGACGACTGAGAACGTATGAAATCCGCCGAAGATGTCAACCTCAATGGTTATGGTGTGCGCGCGGAGTCCGATTGTTTGCGCCGAATAAATGCGAGAAAGTTTCATAGGGCGAGTGTAGCAAGAGACAAACATCGCGACCACTTGCAGGAAAAACTCCCGCGTGTCGCGGGAGTTTTTCCGAGAGTCATTCATTCAAATGTTTGGTGCATGTACGCGCGGCGGGGTTTGCGCGGAGCCGTTCACGCTCAATTTCTTCGTTGCCGATCTCGCATATGCCGTATTTCCCGCGCACCATGCGCTCCAATGCGTCATTCACTTCTTGCAGCCGCTCCTCAAGAGTATCAGTAACGGCATGCCGTTCCTCCGTTTCCTCGTGTATGTCGGCAGCGGTATTCAAATCCGCGCGCTCGGTCGCTTCCTCTGCGGATTCTTTTGCGTCCCAATCTTCGGGATTCCGCGGATTGGGAGCGCCGACACTCGCAAGCTCCTTAAGGAGCAGCGCTTTTTCTTCTTCCAATTTTTGTTTGAAATAAGCGGTATCTATCATATCAAAATCCTATCGGAAAACGGGACGGGGCGCAACGCGAGGAAAATGTCAATCGGCGGAGCGGCGGGGCGCCGTAACGCGGCGGAACGCTTCATCAAAAGTCACTTCATTCGTCGCGAGAATGAGGGTTGAGGAATTGACGAACGAATAGAGAAGGATGATGCGGTTTGTGGAGTCGGTGAGCATCCGCGCGTCGTGATTTTTGATGATGACGTCTTCAAAACGCCGCCCGCGAAGCTCCGTTTCTCGCGCCGACAGATCGAGGAGGGGCGCGAGATCGCGCACTATCGCCTGTTCCCACGCGAGCATGCCGGAAAATGCGGTCTCAAGCCCGGCGATATGAGCGACGAGAAAAGGATAATTGCGGTCAAGCGTATGCATTCCGAATGCCGCCGCGTCAATGGAACGGGAAACTTCCGCGGGGATGGAATCGCCGATGAGCGAAAGGACATCGCGCACGGAAAGCGCCGTTTCCCCCGTCTCGTTCGCGTCGCCGCGGGGAAGATTTGACGCCTGTGTGGTGAAAGAAACGAGCGTTACGGCGTTCACGTTCGCCTGCGTGTTCTGGAGCGCGTTCCGGACGCCGTCGCCGATCGCCGTGCGCGAGAGGCGCGGCAGCGATACGGTGATTTTTTTGTCCGCCGAGAGAAGCGTTTTGTCCGTGGGCGCGGCAGACGGCGCGATTTCCTCTCCGCGCGCCGCCATAAACGCGTAGATGCCGACCCCGATGCTCAAGGTAACGAGGGCGATGCCACCCATAAGGAGCACTCGAGACGAGAAACGCGATTCCTGCGGCGCCTCAAACGAAGCGCCCCCTCCCCCTTCTTCGCGGCGCAACTGTTCCGCAACGGCGATATCGGCAAGCGATTTTTTTCCCGTCTCAATGGTTCCCGACACGTCGCTCTTATAGGTGCGTGATGCCTTGAGCCAAGTTTCTTCAGCCGTCTCTTTTTTTTCTTGTAACGGGATTTCCTGCGATACGGGTGTTGGCGAGGGCGGCGGCGGAGGCGGAGGAACGGCCGCCTCTTCTCTCTGCGAAGCCCGCGGCGTTTCATGCGACAGCGATGAGGGAGGCGTTTGAGGCTCCGCGCGTTCACTCACCGCTTCCGTTCGCGGCGTCTCCGTCTTCTGCGCGGGAGGAAGCGGTTCATGCAGTATTTCGGCAACTTCCGCAACGAGCGGAGACGCCGGCACCGGCGTCATCTTTGCCGCGGGGCGTTCGGGCGGCGCGGGCGGCGGAGGAGGTTGCGGCAGGGGTGTTCGCGGCAGAGGCGCCGCGGCGCGCCCTTCGGGTGGCTCGTTATTGTTCATATGACCGAGAATGCCCGTGCGCTCCTCCGGTTTGAAAGAAGGAGGTGTGGGCCCGGCGTTCTGCGGCAGTATTGGTTCCATATTCCATTAGTATACGGCATATCGGGACGCATTTCCTGTGAACAAAATATCCCCCGGGCGGGGGGACATTTTTAATACCTGCTCTGCCGCCTCGGCGGCCGCCGGTCGTCATCGCCGCGCCGGTTGTTAAGGCGAGGCGGCGCGGGCGGAAGACGTTTCAACGCTTCGGTGAAAAAGTTCGGGTCGGCTTGTTTTATGGAGAGATTAACGCGCCCTTTTTCGTCGATCTCGGACACCACGACGGGCACGCGGTCGCCCTCTTTCACAAGGTCGGTAACCTGATTGATGCGCACGGGAGCGAATTCCGAGATGTGCACCAACCCTTCGGCGTGCGGGCTGATCTTCACCATCGCGCCGAAATCAAACAAGCGGCTTACCGTCCCCTCAAAACGCTCGCCGGGCCGATACTCATGCACGACCTCTTCCACCATTTTTTCGGCTGCTTCCGCGGCGCCGTTCTTGCCGACGATGAAAATGGTACCGTCCTCCTCAATGTCGATCTCGGCGGACGTTTCCGCGATGATTTTATTGATCGTTTTTCCCGAGGGGCCGATGACGAGCCCGATTTTCTCAACCGGAATGTGTTTGACGAGGATCTTCGGCGCCGCGGGAGAAAGCGCCGGCCGCGGCGCGGGCAACGCGCGTTCCATGGCGTCAAGGACGGCGAGACGCGCCGCTTTCGCCTTGCGGAGCGCTTCGGAAAGGATCGAGACCGGAATGCCGTCAACCTTAATATCCATCTGGATCGCCGTAATGCCGTCCCGCGTGCCCGCAACTTTGAAATCCATGTCGCCGTGATGGTCTTCCGGCCCTTGAATATCCGTCAGGATTTTATAGTTTGTGATTTGTCGGTCGCGGTCTTTGGTTCCGGATTTCGGATTTTCCAAAATAAGTCCCATTGCCATGCCGCCGACGGGCTTTGTGATGGGGACGCCCGCATCCATAAGCGCAAGCGTTCCCGCGCAGACCGAGCCCATTGATGTTGAACCGTTCGACGAGAGCACTTCGGAAACGATGCGGATGGTATAGGGGAATGTTTCTTTGGGAGGAATGACGGATGAAAGCGCCTTTTCGGCAAGCGCGCCGTGGCCGATCATGCGGCGGTTCATGCCGCCGATGCGCCCCGTCTCTCCGGATGAGAACGGCGGAAAATTGTAGTGGTGCATGAATCGCTTCTGGGTGCGGACCTCCATACCCTCAACGAGCTGCGCATCCCCCGGTCCGCCGAGCGTCAAGATTGAAAGCACGTGCGTTTGCCCGCGATAGAAAAGTCCAGTCCCGTGAAGCACGGGCGAAATGCCGCCCGCTTGCGCATAGAGCGGCCGGATCTCGTCCATACCCCTGCCGTCGGGGCGCCTGTTATTCTCAAGCGCCTCGCGGTGGATGAGTTCGTCAACGCGTTCTTCAAAATAATTTCCGGCAACGTCGGGATTTCCCTCAGGCGCCGCCTCTTCGTAGAGCGCAAGCCATTCGGCCTTGAGGTCGGTATGCGCTTCGTCTTTCGGTCCGAATGTCGCCGCTTCAAGGCGCGGCGCGATCTTTTCTCGGTACAACGACAAAAGCGTCCCGTCGGGTTCGTCATGCGCGATCGTCCGCTTTGTCTTTCCGACCTCCGCGATTATCTTTTTTTGGAACGCCTGCAATTTTTCAATTTCCTCAATCGCACGCGCGAACGCCGCGTCCATTATTTCCTCGCTGACATCGCGGGCGCCCGCTTCTATCATGACCAAATTGCCGTCTTTGCCGCACATGATCGCGTCAAGTTCGCCCGCGCCGTTGTTTCTGTGTTTGTATTCAGGATTGATGGCGAATCCGCCGTCATCCGCATGTTTGTCAATGCGGATTGCCGACACGGGCCCTCCCCACGGAATGTCGGACGTTGCGAGCGCAAGCGAGGCGGCGTTTATGGCGAGAACGTCCGGATCATCGTCGCCGAGAGAGATAACGGTGATCACCACCTGCACTTCATTGCGCAGGCGCTGGTCGAAAAACGGGCGAATGGTGCGGTCCACCGCCCTGCCGCCGAGGACCGCTTCGTCCGACGGACGCCCCTCGCGCCGGACGAACCTGCTGCCGAGAATTTCTCCCGCGGCATAAAATTTTTCTTCGTAATCAACGACGAGAGGGAAAAAATCGATCCCCTCGCGCTTTTGCGCCGATATGACCGCGGTGGCGAGCACGGTCGTGTTGCCGTACGAAAGCAAGACCGAGCCGTTCGCCTTTTCCGCAAGGTCGCTGAAAACGGCGGTCAGTTGTTTCCCCGCCACTTCAAGCGCAAACTCTTTTTTCTGCATACCGTATATTGTATGCCGTAACCTTCAGATTTTAGAATTGAAGCACGGTTCAATCCTACCTATCCGAAGGCCAAGGCCTTCGCGCTTAGCGATTAATACTATTCAATATTCACAAAGTAGCACAACCGCATTCTTTTTCAAGATGTGGTGCCGTTTGTTCAACACCCGATGTTGAACAAACCAAAACCGGCCGTGTCGGCCGGTTTTGGTGCGGCTGGGTGCCGCTGTTCTTTTTTTGTTCAACATCGGGTGTTGAACAAAAGGGTTAGCGCTTCCTTCCGTTCCCGATGAGGAACTTTTTCGGGTCTTCGCCGAGGTCGGTGAAAGCGTCCGCAACCTCTTTCAGTTTGCCGGACGCGGAACGGCTGAAAGCGACAACCTCAACTTGGCAGTGCGCCTTGAGATATTCAACGAGCGGCACGAAGTCGCCGTCGCCGGAAACGATGACCACGACATCCAACTTCGGTGAGAACTTGATGGCATCAACCGCGAGCCCGACGTCCCAGTCGGCTTTCTTGGCGCCGCCGAAGAACGTTTGGAGCGGTTTGGTCTTCGTCTCAATCCCCGCTTTTTCAAGCGCCTCAAAGAACGCCCGCTCCTCCCCCGTTTCCGTCGTGATGACGTAGGCGATGGCGCGCACCAGCTGTCTCCCCGCAACCGCTTCTTTCACGACGGCGCCGAAATTGACGCGCGCATTATGCAAATTTCTCGCGCTGTGATAGAGATTTTGCGTGTCTATAAAAACGCCGACGCGCTGATTTTTATGTTTAATGATAGTCATATTAAAAAAATTTTTACCCGTTAGCTTTTAGCTTAAAGTAACTTCGACCTTTCTACAATTCTACAATATACAAACAGCCCCCCGGGGCCGTCTGTGTGAATATCCGATTCCGTTTTCGACGGAACGGTTCATTTGAGTCCGAGTTTTTTGACGAGCGTGCCGTACCGCTTCTCGCTTTTCTTTTTGAGATAGCGGAGATGCTTCTGGCGGTCCGCAACCATCTGGAGAAGCCCCCGCCGCGAGTGCTTGTCTTTGCGATTCTTTTTCAAATGCGTCGCCAATGCCGCGATCTGCTTCGTCAAAAGGGCAACCTGAACCTCGGGCGACCCCGTGTCCCCCTCTTTGGCGGCGAAACTCTTAAAAATGTTTTCCTTTTGCCGTTTTGAAAGCATGCTGTAACTATAGCATAAAACATTAGAAAATGCAAGTCCCCGCTGTGTCAATGCCCGCTTCGTCTATCTACTGTCAAAAGCGCAAAAATCGCAGGCAATGTTTCGGATTTTCAGTACAAACAACGCGCGCGGGCTTCTGGTACAATGAAATTAATGTCGCACAATCTTCGGGGACTCAAAAAAGAGTTTTTGGAATATCTTGAAATAGAAAAAGGGCGCGCGGCGCGCACCATTGAATTGTACGACCAGTATCTCGGCAGGTTTCTCCGCTTCCCCGGCCTCAAAAACGCCGCCGACATCACGGACGAATCGGTGCGTCGTTATCGGCTTGCCTTAAACCGCGCGGGAATGTCCAAAAAAACGCAGAATTTTTACCTCATTGCGTTGCGGCAGTTTTTGAAGTTTTGTGCGCGCCGCGGCATCGCGTCGCTTCCCGCAGAACGCATAGAACTTGCGAAACAAAGCGACCGCGACCTTGACCTCATTTCTTCGGATGAGCTTGAACGCCTGCTCGCCGCGCCGTCCGGTTCCGATGAAAAAAATCTTCGCGACCGCGCCTTGCTTGAGCTCCTTTTTTCAACCGGTCTTCGCGTTTCGGAACTTTGCGCGCTCTCGCGGCATCTTGACTGGAGCCGCGATGAGATCTCCGTGCGCGGCAAGGGCGGCAAGGTGCGTCTCGTGTTCCTTTCGCCGCGCGCGAAAAGCGCGGTTAAGGCGTACCTCGCGAAGCGTTCTGACATCGGCGACGCGCTCTTCGCGCAGGCGGAGCGTCGTGCGAAAAACAAAAGCGTATCCGAGCCGCGCCGCATCACGCCGCGGCTTGTGGAACGCATCGTGAAGCACCACGCGATACGGGCCGGCATTGATAAGCGGGTGACGCCGCACATGCTTCGGCACATGTTCGCGACCGACCTCCTCCAAAACGGCGCCGACCTTCGTTCCGTCCAAGCGCTTCTGGGGCATGCGCACATTGCAACGACACAGGTCTATACGCACGTAACGGACAAGCACCTGAAAGACATCCACCGCGCCTTTCACGGGAAAGGGCTTGGGGAAAAATAACGTGGGCATGCCCGCGCGGCGAAAAAAGCCAATTGACATCGGTGTTTTTAACTGGTATATTGCAAACGGCTCAAACGTGAAAATTAGTGGAGGATGCGGTGAACAAACATCAAGGGATTGCGGCCCCGCGCCTTCGGGGGGTCGCATCGGTCGTGCTTCTTCGGTTCGGGAGAACCGGAAAACTCGGCCGAACGGGCGACCTTCTTGTCTGCCTGGTCGGGGAACGCAAAGAGCGTAAGTTCACGGATATCGCAGTGTCCGGCGGAGACGGCGAGGAACGCCACATCATCGTCGGCGGCGACTTCGGGCTTCCGGGCGGTAAAATCGAGGACGGCGAGACCCCCGAGCAAGCCGCATGCCGCGAGGGCGAGGAAGAATCGTGGATGCGTTTTGGACCGGAGGAACTTTTTCCGCTCGGCTCGTTCCACAAACGAGCGTACGGGGAATCTGACGAAAGAGGCGTCCGAGAAGTCATCGGCAGGTACCCGCACCATTTCTTTGCGGTGTGGGGAGGCGAGAAAAAGATGGTCCGGCCGGAAACCTGGACCATTCAAGAAACGAGCAGGCCGTTTTGGGAATCGTTTGTAGAGGCGGTAGCGGAGGGGCGGGTCATAATGCACGGCTCGCACCGTCAGGCGACCCTTGAGGGGGTTTGCCGCATCGCGAACCTGTATCTTCTCGGAAGAGATTGCAACCACCCCCTTATGCAGAAACTTCGCGCCGCCGCATCGCGAAGCGCAGCGGCGCGCGAAACGTTGGATGGGCTTGCGCGCGGCCTCGCGCACTCCCTACTCACCCCGATGCTTAGCTTGCCCACTTCCATTTCCATACCCCGTTTGTAAGCGGTGGTAAATGTCTTGACCGAGTAGCCCTTCGCGTGAGCGAAGGGCTTTTCATTTGTTTTTTCTCCGCCGACTGCCGCATTATTTCACCCCGTATTTTTTCCTGATTATCGCAAGTTCTTTTTCCTCCTCCTCAAGTCGCTTTTCCTTCCCTTTCTCCCCCGATTTTTGCAGCTCATCGTCCGTAAGCGCGGCTAATTCTCTGACGCGCCGTTCCAAAAATTTTGCTTCATTCCTCGTCGGGTCATCAAGCACGTCCTCAAGGAGCGCATGGAGCATCCACCCGATGCGGGGCCCCGGTTTTTCGTCGGTAATTTCCATGACGCGCGCGCCCCCAGTCGCGAGCATGCCCACGGACACGGGCGCGCGCGTCGCTTCTTCTATCATTGATTCATATTTGCGAAGACGGTATGGTTTTTCTTTCGGCCGCCCCATTCCTATCCGGTCTGAGGCGCGGACCTTCATCAAGTCCCACACGTTTTCCGGCCCGACGTTCCGCACCAGCCGCCGTACGGCGGAAAGGGTGATGGCATCAATGTCGGTGAAGAACATGTGCCAGCGCACAAGCTTGGTCACGGTATCAATCGTTTCGTTCCCGTATTTGAGCCGTCTCATGATTTCTTTCGCCATTCTGGCGCCGACAACGTCATGGCCGTAAAACGTCCAGTCGTTTTTTTCTTTTGACCATTCGCGCGTGCGCGGTTTGCCGATATCGTGGAAAAGCGCGGCAAGGCGCACGTGAAGCGGCCATCCGCGCTCCGCGGAGTGTTGGAGCGCGCGGAGCGTGTGTTCCCACACGTCGTAAATGTGGTCGGCGTTTTGCTCCACGCCTATCCCCTCTTCCAATTCCGGCGCAACATATTGCAAAAGGCCGTATTCGTGGAGCAGTTTGATGCCGTGCATCGGGTTGGGCGACATGACGATGCGTGAAAATTCATCCTCTACGCGTTCTTTTGCGATCAACTCCAGGTTTCCGGCGAGTTTTTTGATCGCATCAGCCGTATCGGTCTCAACGGTAAAGTTCAATTCCGCCGCGAGGCGCACCGCGCGCATACTGCGAAGGGCGTCTTCGCCTATTCGTTCCTTGGGGTTTCCGACGGCGCGGATTATCTTGTCTTTGAGGTCCTGTTCGCCGCGGAAATAATCAAAAACGTCATGGCTCACGGGGTCGTAGGCGAACGCGTTTATCGTAAAGTCGCGGCGCTTGAGGTCGTCTTCCAGTTTTTCGGCAAAAACGACGGAATCGGGGCGGCGTTTATCCGAATATTTTTCTTCAATGCGGTACGGCGTCACTTCCACCACCTTGAGCGTGTCATCTTCCGCGCCCTCGTTCACCACTCCCACCGTGCCGTATTCGTTTTCGTAGAACGTGTGCGGGAAAAACCCCTGAATTTTTTCGGGCGTCGCGTTCGTCGTTACGTCCCAGTCGCGCGGTTTCCTTCCCATGAACAGATCCCGCGTGCATCCGCCGACGAGGTATGCTTCAAACCCCGCTTTCTGCAGCGTTTTCACCGCATCCAGTATTTCTTTCGGCACGATAAATTGCATGCCCGTATCTTATTATATTTTTTGATTTTTCACTAATTTTGTCGTATCATTCGGCTACTCGCACCCGTGGTGAAACGGATATCACAACAGGCTTCGGACCTGTCGTTGGGGGTTCGAATCCCTCCGGGTGCATCAACACGAACAGAGCCGGACGCGGAGCGTCCGGCGACTTTCGTGTTTGCGTCGGGAGGGATTCGAAAGACGGAGGCGGGGGTACCCCGCAGAATGCATCAACACGAACAGAGCCGGACGCGGAGCGTCCGGCGACTTTCGTGTGTGCGTCGTTATTTGAAAACTCAAGCGTAGCGCCGTCACAACATTCTCATATTCTTAAGAATATGAGAATGTTTTTGCGGTAAAAAGCCGCTCCCAAGAGAGCGGCTTAATTCGCGCATCACGCATCGGCTTTCAAAATCTCATGTATGATGCCGAGCTCAAGCGCCTGTTCGGCGGTCAGTCGCGTTCCGTTTATTCCCCCCGCCAGTTCATGAAAATTTTTTTCGCTCATCGCGAAACGCGTTCTCTCGGCGAAAATTTTTGCAACAATCTCTTCCTCGTCCTTCAATTCGCGGAGCATATCCCCGATTATCGTGAGCGTCAGACGGCCGGAAGGCGCTCGCTCTTTCAGGTCTTTATATTCAAACGCCCCCTCATGGATATGAAAACGCGTGTATTTCCCCGCGACGCGATGTGCGCCGGCGAGAAAGAGAACGAGTGCCATTGAGCTCACCTCGCCAAGGGCGATCGTCCGTATGTTGCAGCCGGAGTTCATTAAGAGGTCATACAGGGCAATGCCTTCGGGCGTTGTTCCGCCAAGCGACGTCATCTGGATATTAAACCACCGCGGTTCACGCGCCGCCTCCTCCCCTCCCTCCTTTTCAAGAAATGACGCAAGCCGTTCCGTGACTTTCTTTACCGTTATCTCCGCTATGGAGCCGGACAATATCAACAGCTCATTGTCTATCGCGTTCAGATAGCGCATTGTCGTCACCCGTTCACGGTCGTCTGCTTATATTGTGCGCGCTTTTTCTCCAAAAGAAAGGCGGCGCGCACTTGCAACTCCCCCTTTTTTGTTTCAGTGTTCTGTTTGAAGAAAAGCGCGCGGCATAGTATAATCCCACAAACGCGGGCTCCCGCACATTTTATATCACCGCGCTTTGCGTATTTCGTTTTTTTCAAAACAATGGTGTAAAAAATGTAAGAGCGGGCATAGTTTAGTGGTAGAACACGACATTGCCAATGTCGAAACGGGGGTTCGATTCCCCCTGCCCGCACAATAGTGGACTTTTTGCGATTCGGCGCATCAATCGCCGTTTCTATGTCAGAAAAATTGGAGGTTCTAACATCATCTAATTGCCCGCGTAGAGAAATTGAATTTTTTATTGCAGGGGAATAAATTCTTCTGAAAAATAAACCGTTTTTAAATGTTTTGAAGGAGGTTCTAACATGCCGTTGCAATTTATCAAAGTTTAAAGTAAGTTGGTAATAGAGCAAAAGAGCCATCCTGTCACAGGAGGAAAAGATGAGGAGCAAGGTCTCAGTCATTTGCTGGTCGATTTTTGCAATTACAGTGATCGGCGCAGGAATCCTGATTTCAGATGCCTGTAATAGTGATCCAACTGGATGCGGATACGTGTTCGGATTAGGACCAATAGTTTTTTTGATGTATGGCGGTCTCCTTTATCTGCTCATCCCGCTTGTTGGTATTATCTTTGATGCTTACAAATGGAGGATGTTGAAGGACAAGGGGGTTGGAATTTGGGGAAGAACCGTGGGCACTTCTGTTTCTTTTGTCATCTCTGTCTGGGCATTCCCACTTTTACTTCTTCTGATCGGATTTTAACCAATCAGGCGCACGACCCACATACGGGTACGGCGCCTATTTTTTGTTGATGAGCTTTATGTACGTTGTGTTTGTTCTCGAATGGTACCCATAAAAATATCTCAGCCTGCTTCTATCAGCGTATTAAAGCGTTTTTGAAGCGTAGTAAACCATCATTGACTAGACTCATTACCGCCCCCTAGAGAGGTTCTAACCTGTTCTCCTAAAGTGCATAAAAATAACGAGCACAAAGCGGAGCTTTGGGCGACTATGTTTTTATAGCGGGTAGGGAGAATCGAACCGAGGGCTGGCGAAAGAAATCCATGAGAGTGACCGATCCCCCTGCCCGCACAATAGTGGACTTTTGACGCCCTCGCGCATCAATCGCCGTTTCTATTTCAGAAATCTTGCGGGTTCTAACATCGTCTCGTTGCCCGTATAGGGAAATGGAATTTTTTATTGACGAAAAATAAAATATTCTGAAAAAGAAACGGTTTTTTGATGACTTACCAGAGGTTCTAACACGGTTTACATTTGGGACACTATCTGTTAAATTGGTTAATAGAATTCAAAGTGCAAGATTATGGAGGGTTATTATGCCTAAAGCAGACGTGGTTCTTGAAATCTATTTTGACATTAATAATCCAGAGAAAACTGTAATAAAAACCAACGCCAAGGAAGAAGCACTTGAAGAGATACTTGAAGCATGGCTGTATTGCCAAATTGGACAGGGTAAAGATGAGAGCAAGCCGAACAGACAGGATACGTACAAAATAAAAATCCAATTGGATTTAAGCGACGACACTTTCTACACCAACAGCAATACGGGGAACAAAGGACTTACCTGCGGAATCATTATGGACGTGTTCAAGAGGTTGGGTCAGATCGAGGTTCTTAATCTTTCATAAATCATCAAGACAAAAAGTTAACGCCGACACATGTCGGCCTTTTTCTTTTAGAAAGGTTCTAACGTCGTCTATAAAAGTGCACAAGACAACAAAAATACAGGGCTTTTGTCCTGTATTTTTGTTGTCGTTATGCGAGGTAGAGCGAGCAAACTGCTTTGCTCGCGTGGGGAATCGAAAAGCGGAGCCATCCTGAGCGAGCGAAGCGAGTCGAAGGGGGCGAGCTCGGGGAGGAAGTTCTTAGCGAAGACGAGCGCGAAGTTTGAGCTTAGAAACTTGACCCCGATTCCCCCTGCCCGCACAGAATTTCATTTTGGGCGCTTCGTCAACGCTTAGGGTGTTTCTAGATCAAAGTTTTTACGGGTTCTAACAACGCTCCTTTTCTTGTATAGGGAAGGAGAACTCTATAGAACTTAAAAATTAAAATTTTCTGAAAAACAAACGATTTTTTCATAATTTTGCAGAGGTTCTAACTTGTATGACGTTGCCTTGTGTTTTTTTTGGTTTGCGTTATATTGAACCTAGAATGCAACTAACTTCATCAAGAAAAGGAGCTCGGAATGAGCAAGCTTCTCCATATCTTTTTTGCTTTAATGATAGCGATGGGATTGTCATCCACTTCTTCGTTCGCAACTGAACACGACGGGAATCCCAGTCTCTGCGAAAATCCGTGGGAATCGGAAGGCAGCACGTCGAGTGCGACTGAAATAGGAAGAAGCAGGCGCATCATCTCCGAGTGTAAGGTTGTTAATCCACAAACTCTGGATATTTCTTCAAACCCCGCTCTTGCTGATTTTTTGGGCGAAATAAAAAAAGATCTGTGGGACACTGAAAGATTGCCCAAAGATGTTCTCTATCGTTATACCCTGACGATTATTAACGATTGGGACAAAAATGTTTCTGTAAATCTTTCGAGGTGGGAAGTTGTGCACTCACCGTACACATTGGTAGCGAAAGGTTTTGTTGTTGATATTCCAGCATGTTCGTATGCTCGCATTCAGTTTCTTTCTCCGTGGGCTCCTGAACTGTATGCTTCCCCCGTTAACATTGGCATGACGACTAAGGACGGAGAATGGTCAGCAATAGGCGACGGTATAGCAAGTATTCTGACGCCGGTGTGGTACCAGTATTTTTCAGAAGGAATGAATGTTGATCGCCTGCCTCCAGATGAAACAAAAACAAAGGCGTGTTCTTCAAAGTAATAGCCATTTTTGGACAAACGAGCCCTGCGAATAAGTGGGGCTTTTTGTTTAAAAACAGGTTCTAACTTGTTCTCCTAAAGTGCATAAAAATAACGAGCACAAAGCGGAGCTTTGGGCGACTATGTTTTTATAGCGGGTAGGGAGAATCGAACCGAGGGCTGGCGAAGCGTATGCAACGCACAAACAATCGATTCGCGGGGATTTTTGTGGGAAATTACGTTTCACATGAAAACTTTTGCAAAAGAATGAGAGTATAGTTTTAATCTTCTGGGGATAACTCTGTGGATTTGTGTATAAAGGACATTGGTTGTTTTTGTCTTTTTGCTCATGATGTCCTATTTGTTCCTTTATTTTCCTGTGTTTTTATGTTATTCTAAAAAAGACAATCAAAATTAGTTTATGGTTTTCACGTGAAACATAGCGATAGTTTTCACGTGAAAACACTTTTCATGTGTAACATACTAGTGAGTTAGTTACATGTGAAATGATTTTTCTGTGTAATAATGAAGTATCTAGATGAACTTAAGAAATTGCGTTTACATTGCGGAGAATATGCCGTTTTTGGCTCCGGACCGCTTGCGATAAGAGGATTGGTAGAAAACACCGACATTGATCTTGTCGTTAGCGGTGACTTATGGGGGAAGTTAAATAAAGAATATCTGAAGCGTTAAAAATCGTAGTTTCATGTGTAACACATGGCTCCGCATAATAAAATCGGAACATTGGGGGAAAATATTGCTTGCCGTTATCTTGAAAATAGGGGTTTTGATATTATTGAGCGGAATTATAGAAAACCGTGGGGAGAAATTGACATTATTTCCGTAAAAAATGGTTTTCTTCATTTTATTGAGGTAAAAACGGTTACACGTGTAACAAGCAATGGTACGCAAAGAGGAGAGTTCCGCCCCGAGGACGCGGTTCACCGGTGGAAACAAGAGAGAATGCGGCGAGTTATACAGTCATACCTATCTGATTACAAGAAAAGGAATGTTACACGTGTAACTGATCAAAACTCCGGAGAACAAAATTGGCAGTTTGATATAGTCGCCATTGAACTTAATTTAGAACAAAAAACATCAAAAGTTAGATTTCTGGAACAAATGACTTTATAAAGGACATTTGTCCTTTATAAATGTCTTTTACAAAACATTCGGTTGCGGAACGGTGGTTTTTATTTTTGACGCGTGATATATTTCTTGCATCGGGCTGTAGTATATCGGCAGTACACATGCATGGGGTGCATGTAGGCCGGGTTCGATTCCCGGCAGCCCGAACGCAGTGAGGGATGAGCAGGCAAACTGCTTTGCCTGCGTCCGGAATCGAAAGCCGGAGCATCCCGCCAAGGGCGGGAGCGAGGCGGGGTCGCAAGTACTTATGAGCGGAGCGAATTAGTAACTTGTGACCGATTCCCGGCAGCCCGATATATCAGATTGGTTTAGATATTTATTCCATGAAAAAACAATTTTTTATTTCGCTGGTCATTTTTCTGGCGGTTTTTGCGTACGCCGTCATCAGATACAACGTACTTAAAGGTACTCCCTGGATTGACCTGCCTCTTTTTGTTTCCAACAAAGCTATTTCACTTTCTGCCGTCATATTCATTGCGCTCTCATATGCGCTCGGCTCCCTCGCGCGGTTTTGGCCGGAAACAATTCTTTCTGTCTTGACCTTTCGCAAATTTTTTGGATTGCTCGGCTTCGGGCTCGCGGCATTTCATGCCGCCGTCTCGCTGCTCATTTTTACGCCATCGTATTATCCGAAGTTCTTCTTGGGTGGGGAAAAACTTAACCTTACCGGAGAGCTTTCTTTATTTTTTGGTGTTTTAGCATTTTTTGTTTTTACGCTGGTAGCCATTTCCTCAATTCCCGCAGTGGCACGAGCGATGGAGCGGGAACGCTGGCTGGCAATCCAACGGTTCGGCTACCTCGGTCTTGTCCTGGTCTTTTTCCACGTGTTCGTTATGGGTTTTGAGGGGTGGCTCCGACCCGCCGGTTGGCCCGGCGGGTTGTTGCCGATAAGCCTTATTGCCGCCGTTGTCATAGCATTGGCGCTGTTATTAAAAATTGCGGCAACGATTTTTTCTAAAAAACGGATCGGATGAAAATGCGGTTGGGGAGTATGACACGCAAAAAGTCAGCTCCGCCGTCGGCGGAGCTGACTTTTTCTGGTTCGTATTGCGCGCTAGCCGATCACTTCTTTTTTTATCTGCTCCCACCACGAGAGCGTGTCTTCCTGCAATTTTTTATACACGCGATCGTAAATTTCGCGGAAAAATTCGTTGCCGCCCTCAATTTCTTCGCCGCATTTCGCAAGGAGCGTGAGGCGGTCCGCCATTTTCACGATTTGCGCTTCAAGCGTTTTTGATTCGCTTTCCTCATTCCAGAGCCGCTCATAGTGGCGCGCAAGCCTCGGCGGGAGATCGCGAAATACTTCTTTGATGCTCGCCCTATTTACCCTTCGGATGGCGTCGTTCACTTCTTTTGAGTGATGCTTGAAGGGGGAAAGAATATCGCCCGAGAATATTTCGTCCATATCATGCACGAGCGCCATGGTGATCGCCTTTTCGGAATCCATTTCGTATTTCCTGTTTTTCAAAAGTTGGCAAAGAAGCGCGGTAGTGTATGCGACGTAAAAAGAGTGCGTCGCGACGTTCTCATGAAAATGCTGCGGTCGCGCGTTGAAGCGAACGATGTGCGCGAGTGACCGGTTCGCTATGTGGTCAAAAAGAGGCATGCCTTAAGTATAGGGCGTACAGAACAAAGTATAAAGCGCACTGTATGGACGAAACGGTTGTTTGTTGGTAAAATTGACATAATATGTTGCAAGAACTGCAAGAATTAGGGCTTTCGGAGAAGGAAGCGCGAGTGTATCTCGCCGCTCTTGAACTTGGTAAGGCAACGGCGGATGAGATAGCGAAGCAAGCCAATATAAAACGATCAACAGCGTATGTCCAAATCGGGTCTCTCCAAAAACAGGGCCTTATGAGTTCGTACGAAGAGGGTAAAAAAACATACTTTTCTCCCGAATCGCCCGAAAATCTCCGACGCACCGTTGAGAGACAAAAACAAAATATAGATTTTAAACAGCAGGAGCTTAACAAAATTTTGCCTGAACTCTCGCATCTTTTTGAAGGTGTTGGTGAACGACCGCGCGTGAGATTTTTTGACGGGAAAGAGGGGATCACGAGTTTACGTGAGGAGATCTTTCATGCTAAGCGGGGGGTGGCGTATGTCATCTATTCTTTTGACGCCCTCGCTTCTATTTATTCTGAAGAAGAACTCATTGCTTTTGCGGAGAAAAGAGCCGCAAAAAAGATCCCCTTTAAATTGATTTACACACGTGAAGAAGGAAAATTCGGGTATCCTGTACGCACACCATTTACCGAACGACGTTTTATGTCGCCTGAACGCATGCCCCTGAGCGCAGACATCTTTGTGTTTGATAATCGTGTCGGCGTAATGTCATTGAAAGGAAAAATTTTTGGTGTTCTTATTGAAAGCGAAGAAATCGCGGAAAGCATCCGAAGTATTTTTAACGTTCTTTGGAATATCGCGGAGGAGGAAGTGTCTTGAGTTTCTTTAAGGAAAAAAGTAAGGCCGCGTTGCCCTTGAGCAACGCGGCCTTTCTGCACGGCGGCTGGCTACCAGCCGCCGCCTCCGTCGCCGCCTTCCGTGAGAGCGGCGACCCTCTTCCTTAAGAACACTACTCCACCCTCCTTTTTGTAGGTGGCTGCCCTAGTGCCCTAGATAGGCTGGGGCATCTTTTGCATTGTATCCGAATTCAATGATTTTGTCAAATATTGCTGACGAGCGCAGTTTTCATGCAGGGCTCGTAAAATTTATGTCAAAGAATAAAAACAAAAATATTACCCATAAAAACCCTTATTTATCAACGTTTTTTTTGAGTCTTAAAAATAAAAAGGCAAAAATACTTGACAAACTTTTTTGTTCGTGTATACTGCCATCAGGAAATGACGAGAGGGCTCGCGGCGACTATGCCAGCGTGCCCTTTCATTTGGGTTCTTGCGGAGGAGCCCTCACGCGAGAACCCAAATATGAGGGTGCGCAAGATTGAAAAATAAGCGTTTTGCGGCATTACAACAGCACGCGGGGCACAGAGGAATATCCTCCCCATAAAACAAAAGGCCCGTACAGCGTGCAAAAGCCGAAAAATCCTTATTTTACAAATGAAACGCACCCCGGAGAAGAGGTCGAGCATTACGAGTGTTCATAATTGCCGTTCTTTGAGTAATTTCATAGACGCTGTTCCTCGCCTCTTTATGCCCTTGGCGGGGAGCGGTAAGCGCGGAAAAATCTCTGCGTTTTCCGCTTCCTGACAAGTGAGGGAGGAGGGAGGTGGAGATGGAGAAGCAAGTCTCCATCAAGGGCTTCGTCGTCCAGTCCTTCACTGAAGGGGTCTGTCCCGCATTCGTGCGGGTCCAAGAAACCCAGGACGACACAATGGCCGCGTGCCTGTGGTTGGAAAACCACGGGCGACCCGAGGAGGCGGAAACGCTTCTCTCGTCCTTCTGCCGGCGTTAGCGGGCAGCGGGAGGCCCCCTTGACCTGAAGCGGGGGTAACATACTCCAGGTTGCCGTAAAAACCTTCGGCGTAAAAGCACGGGTAAATATACGGCAACCCGACATTTTGTTTTGAGGTTGCCACCCTTCTTTTTTGATTCATCAAAGA
>JACOWN010000006.1 GCA_016176785.1 Parcubacteria group bacterium
GGTAACAAGAATGGTGTGTTCAAACTGCGCGCTTCGCTTTCCGTCTTTTGTCTTGAGCGTGTAGCCGTCGGGAGAAGAATAGATCTCCGGCGACCCTTCGCCAACGATCGGCTCAACGGCAAGCACCATACCGGCGACAAGTTCCTTCCCCGTCCCCCGTTTGCCGTAGTTGGGGATGAAAGGGCCGTCGTGCGGGCTTCTGCCGAGACCGTGTCCTCCGAGCTCGGGGATAATCAAAAAACCCCCTTTGCGCACATGCGTTTCAACGGCATTGCCGACATCCCCCGTGCGGACGCCCGCGCGCACAACCGCTATCCCCGCATACAAGGCGCCGCGCGTCGTTTCAATGAGGCGCTTCCCCGTTTCATCAAGCGAGCCGCACCCGACGGTTACCGCGGCGTCCACAAAAACGCCGCCGCGCGCAAGGCCGAGGTCAAGCGTCACGATATCGCCGACCGCGAACTTCCGCTCGCTCGGGATGCCGTGCACCACTTCGTCATTCACAGAAACGCAGAGCGCCGCCGGATACGGACGCCGCGCGCCGCGCGGCGTATAGTTCAAAAAAGACGGCGTATCCCCTTCTTCCGCGATCAAACGGCGCGCCTCCATGTCAAGCGCCGTTTCCGAAGCACCGGGAAAAACTGCCCCTGCAAGCCGTTCCAATACAAATGCGAGCCGGTGCCCGGCTTCACGAAGCGTCTGTATTTCGTTTTCTGTCGTGAAAATCGCCATAGAAATCATGTGCTCGCAAGTTTCCGCGCGATCTCCGCCTGCACGGCGTCTCGCGTTTGCTCTCCGTTGATGTCTAAAAACGCGTGGCGCGGGTGCGCGCGGTAATACTGAACGACCGGCTCCACGTCCGTCTCGTACCAATCAAGCCGCTTGTTGATCTCATTCGCCGTATCGTCAACCCTCCCCCGTTCGGTCAAAAGCTTGAACGACCATGCGCGCGAAACATTGAGAAAAATGACAAAAACGCGTGCGCGGTAAAAATCAAACGCGCTCTCAAGCACATACGCTTCGTGTATTTTGCGAGGCATACCGTCCAGAATGAGGTCTTCCTCTCCCGTCAAATTCTGGATAAAAAAGTGGGACCAGATGTGGGTGACGAGGAACTCCGGCTGCAGACCGCCGCGGTCGTAGATCTCTTTTGCGAGTTGCGCCGTATAACCGTCATGCGTGATAAAATCCCGAAACTCCTTGCCGGTACCGAGAGAAAGAAATTTTCGGTCGGGGAACGTTTTCTCGCGCTCCGCGGCGAGACGCTCCGCCTGCGTCCCCTTTCCGCTCCCTGAACGGCCGATGAAAAGAAAAACGTCTTTCATATACCAAGTATAACGCGCGGGAAAGCCGCTGTCCCGACGGCGGCCCTTCTTCCGCCGCGCTCTTTAATATTCGCGCATGGAAATTTGCGCATCAAGTTTTTTGATGAGGTCCAGCACCACCGATACCACAATGAGAATGCTCGTGCCGCCGATGGCAAAAGCGGCGACGCCCGTCATCCCCTGCATGGCAAGCGGCAATACGGCGATAACTCCGAGAAAGACGGCCCCGACCAGCGTGAGACGCGTCAAAATGCTCGCGATGTATTCCGCCGTCGTGCGCCCGGGCCGAACCCCGGGAATGAACGCCCCGTTTTTCTGAAGGTTGGCGGCGATCGCTTCCGGATCAAAGGTTACCGCAGTGTAAAAATACGTGAAGAAAAAGACGAGGATGAAATACAGCGCCGAGTAGAAGAACGGGTTTTGAAATACGGCGAACAGCGCGTCGGTCGCTGCTTTCACGACCGCGTTGTCAACGCTCGCCAAAAAATTGATGACCATCTGCGGAAAAAGGAGGATGGAGAGCGCGAAGATGATCGGTATCACGCCGGCTTGATTGAGCCGAAGCGGCAGATACGTCGCGAAGCCGCCGTACAGGCGCTGGCCGCGCACGCGTTTTGCGTAGGTCACGGGGATAGGCCGCTCCGCTTCCGTGATCCACACAATACCGGCAACGATCGCAACGGCGGCAAGTGTAAATCCGAGGTACACCGGGAGCTGGTCAATCGTAAACGTGAAGATCGCCTGTTGGACCGTCCCGGGAAGCGCCGCCACAATGCCGGCAAAGATGATGATGGAAACGCCGTTGCCTATGCCGAACTCCGAGATCAGCTCGCCGATCCACATAAGCAAGAGTGAACCGGCGGTCACCACAAAAATATTCGCAATGAGGTCAAAGGGGGGCATCTGGCCGATGACGCCTTGCCGCGAAAGAAGCACCAACAGACCGATTCCTTGGATTACGGCGAGCGGCACGGTCGCGAGGCGGGAATACTGGATGAACTTTCGCCGTCCGGCATCGCCCTCCTCGTGGTAAAGCGCCTTGAGGCGCGGCCACATGACCGTGAGAAGCTGCATAATGATAGAGGAGGTGATGTACGGGGCGACGCCGAGCATGACAATGGACAAGTTTGACAAACCGCCTCCGGAAAAGATGTTCAAGAGGCCGAAAAACTGGTTATTGGAAAGAAACTCGTCAAGCCGCGCCGCATCAATGCCCGGAACGGGGATCACCGCAAGAATACGGAAGAGCACAAGCGCGCCGATAACAAAAAGGAAGCGCCTGCGCAGCGTCTCGTCGCGTGCCATGAGTTTGATTTTCTGCCAAAAGACGTTCATAGATGCCGATGCGCGCGCATTTACGCGACGGTGCCGCCGGCTTTTTCAATCGCCTCGCGCGCGCCTTTGGAAATACGTACCCCGCTCACGGCGAAACGCTTGGTAATCGCGCCCTTTCCGAGAATTTTAACGCGCGCAGTTCTGCCGCGGACGGAGATGAGTCCTTTTTCACGAAGCGCCGCCGCAGTGATCGCGGCGCCGTCGGCAAACGAACGCGCAAGCGTCACGAGAGAAACCGGGACCGCCTTTGTCCGCGAGTCGTTGACGGAACGGGCGCGGTGTTTTCCGTGTCCCCGTTTTTTGGGCAGTTTCTTGATGATGTCGCGCATTTCGGGACGGATGCGGTGTCCGGCGCGCGCCGTCTGCCCCTTGCCTCCGCGGCCGGAATACGTTCCGCGCTTTCCGCCGCGTCCAACGCGCTTTGGCTTCAATCGCCGTGTCTTGGGTTGCAGGTCGTGTAATTGCATACGTGTTACTTCGCAAGCGTACCGAGCGCTTTCAGGGCGGCGTACGAATTGTTTAATTTGTTCTTGCTCCGCGACATTATTTTTGCGATGACGTCCGTCACGCCAGCGAGGTCAAGAACGGTGCGGACGGAACTGCCGGCAACGAGTCCTTTGCCGCGAACAGGAATGATGCGGACGACCGCGGAGCTGTATTTCGCTTCAACTTCGTGCGGGATGGAATTGGACTTCGTGCGATGCACGATGATGAGGTGTTTTTTCGCCTCGCGCGTCGCTTTCTCGATCGCGATCGCCGTGTCGGCGCCCTTTCCGATGCCGACGCCGACCGAACCTTTCTTGTTTCCGATGATGACGACCACGCTAAAGCTGAATCGCCGTCCTCCGGCGACGACGCGCGCAACGCGGCGAACGTTAATGACTTTTTGAGCGAATTCCGGCCGGGCGCGTTCACGCGAGCGTCCTTCGCCGCGCATTCCGCCGCGCCGCATTCCGCCGCGCCCCGCCCCGCCGCGCGGGTGCCGGGGGCGGTTGCCGTCCCCCGCGCGCGGAACTCCGGACGACCGACGCGAAGCATTGCGTTGTGTGGATGATTGGGGAGCCATAAGAAAAAATTTGATTAAAACTCAAGACCGCCGTTCCGCGCCGCGTCTGCGAACGCCTTAACGATCCCCGCGTAACGGAAGCCGCCGCGGTCAAAAACGACGCGGGAGATCCCTTGCGAACGCGCGCGTTCGGCAAGCGCCGCACCGGCGCGCTCCGCACGGCTTCGAAGCGCCTCCGTTTTTGATTTTTCTTTCTGCGCGTCGCGAACGGAAAGAAGGGTCCGCGACGAGTCGTCGTCGATCAACTGGGCAAAAAAATGTTTGTTTGAACGGAAAACGGCAAGGCGCGGCCGCGCAGCCGTTCCCCTGACGCGAAAGCGCAACCGCGCATGTCTCCGTTTTCTTTCCTCTGTTTTTGATGCCATACTTTTTTGTTTCCTTTACTACGCGGCTTTTTTGCCTTCTTTCCGGCGGATAACCTCGCCTTCATATCGGATGCCCTTGCCTTTATACGGCTCCGGCTTCCTTACGGCGCGCACGTGGGCGGCGAATTGCCCGACCAATTCCTTGTCGCTGCCGCTTATGCCGATGGAAGTTTTTTCAACGGTCACCGCGATCCCTTCGGGAATGGGGACAACGACCGGATGCGAAAAGCCGACATTCAATTTGAGCGTCTTCCCCGCCACTTCCGCCCGATAGCCGATCCCTTCGATCACCAACCGTTTTTCAAAAGGCGCCGTGACGCCGCGCAGCATATTTTTGATATGCGCCGCGTAGGTACCCCAAAGCGCCTGAGCGAGGCGTGAAGTGCGCGCCGGAGACAACATCACCGTACCGTTCTCAACCGTGATCGCGATCTCGGGGCGAAATTGCCGAGTGAGCGTTCCGCGCGGCCCCGTCACGGTTACCTCGCCGTCACGCAAGGTGACGTTCGTTTGGTCGGGTATTGCGATGGGGCGTTTGCCTATTCTGCTCATGAGAATCACCAGATTTCAAACAATGCTTCGCCGCCGACCCTTTCTTTTCGCGCTTGCTCTCCGGTTAAAATGCCTTTGGGCGTTGAAAGGATTAAACGGCCGTGTCCTTGCCGCACCGGCTTCAGGTCACGAACGCCGGTGTAGACCCGCCGCGACAGCTTTGAAATGCGACGCACATTGAGGAGGCGCGGCGTGCCGTTGTCATACGCAATGCCGAGTTCAAGCACCTTTTTTTCTTTTTTCCCTTTGCGGTTCACCGAAACAAGGTAACCCTCGTGCATAAGCACGTGCGCGACCGAAGACCGCAGTTTTGAATACGGCACAATGACCGCCGGTCTGCCGATCTTACTCGCATTCTTTATCTGTATGATCATGTCTGCAATCGGGTCCATGTTTCAAATTTAAAAAATAAATCGCGCGATCAAAATTTTTGCAATTTAATCTTTTTTTACCAGCTTGATTTTTTTATTCCCGGGATCATTCCTTCGTTCGCGAGTTCGCGGAAACAGATGCGGCACACGTCAAAGTCGCTTAAATATCCTCGCCGCCGACCGCACCGAAAACAACGCCGCACCACGCGGGATTTGTACTTCGGTTTCTTTTGTGACCGTGCAATGACCGACTTTTTCGCCATAGAAATTAAAAACAAAGCTTCCCCAAGCTTCCCGATAATCCTAGCAGGATGGCGCTTCACTGTCAAACAAACGGCCGTCTTCGCGACGGCACGCCGATTTCTCTCTTACGCTTTCTTTTCCGTCTTTTTAAACGGCATGCCGATGCGCTCTAAAAAAGCGCGCGCTTCGTCTTTTGCCCGCGCCGTCGTGACGATCGTCACGGCAAGCCCAAAAACATTTTTGAGTTCTTCATCCGCCGTTTCGGGGAAAACGGTGTGTTCACGGATGCCGACGGTGGCATTTCCCATGTCATCAATGACCGTGGGCGCAATGCCCCGAAAGTCGCGCGTCCGCGGCAGCGCTATGTCAAACAGACGGTCCAAAAAACCATACATGCGGCTCCCGCGAAGCGTGACCGCGAACCCGATCGGTTCTCCCGCGCGCACTTTGAATGAGGCGATTGATTTCTTCGCTCCGCGCGGCGCGGCCTTTTGGCCGGTGATTTTTGCAAGACGTTCGGCGATAAAATCGTTGCGCGTCGCATCGGCGCGCGACGCTTTTCCCGTACCAACGCTCACGATTACCTTAACCAGCCGCGGAGCCGCCAGGCGGTTGGTGTATCCGAACCGTTCTTTAAGCGCGTCATAGGCGGCATATTCCTTGTCTTTTGTAGTGAGATGTTTCATACAAGAAAGTTTACAGCGCGGCGCCGCTCCGTTTTGCAAAACGGACCTTTTTGCCGCTTTCCGCGCGGAATCCGACGCGCGTCGCCGCGCCGGTCTTTGGGTCAAGGAGCGCAACATTGGAAACGTGGAGAGGCGCGGCAATATCAAGTATCTGACCCTTTTGGCCCGATCGGCGAGGGCGTTGATGTTTTTTCTTCATATTCACCCCTTCAACGACGACCATCTCCTCACGCCGCAAAACGCGGAGCACCGCGCCCTTTTTTCCTTTGTCTTTGCCCGACCTGATGATGACGGAATCGCCTTTTTTGATATACATACGATTAAAAACGCGCTACACGACCTCCGGAGCCAATGAAATGATTTTCTGGAATCCCCGCTCGCCGATCTCGCGCGGAATGGGTCCGAAAATACGTCCCGCCCGCGGTTCCTTTTTGCCTTTTTCAACAAGAACGATCGCGTTATCGTCAAAACGGATATACGACCCGTCCTTGCGCCGGAACGGCTGGCGCTGGCGCACGATCACGGCGTGCACCACTTCTTTTTTCTTGACTTGTTTGCGCGGCTCGGCGACTTTGACCGACGCGACCACAACGTCGCCGATGCGCGCGTATCGGCGGCGCGTTCCCCCCAAAATCTTAAAGACCTCGCACACTTTCGCGCCCGAGTTATCCGCAACTTTTATTTTTGTTTCCGGCTGGATCATATCATTGCGCGGAGGCGATCTTAAAATGCTTGTCTTTTGATATCGGGCGGCACTCTTCTATCAACACCTTGTCGCCGACCTTGAGGGTATTTTCCGGGTCATGCGTTTTGTACTTCTTGCTCACACGCATATATTTTTTATACCTCGGGTGCTTCACATAGCGCTCGACTAACACGACCGCCGTCTTGTGTACCGCGCTCCGTACGACGACTCCCTTAAATTGTTTGCGATGGATTGTCTTTTCCATGGTAGATCACGGGCGCGCGGCGCTCCGGCGCATTCGCGCTTCAGTCAAAAGCCGAGCGATCTCTTTTCGCAGATTTCTCCCCTCCTTCACGTTTTTTGTCTTGCTGCCGGCCGCTCCAAAGCGAAACAACCGCAGGGCCTTTCTTTTTTCGCCAAGCGTTTTTTCCAATTCCTCGTCTGTTTTATTTTTGATTTCTTTCGTCTTCATACGCATCTCCGGATTACCGCGCGACAATCCTTGTTTTAACCGGCATTTTAGCTCCCGCCTTGCGCAATGCGTCGCGCGCCGGCAGATCGGGAACGCCGTCAACCTCAAATATCACGCGACCCGGCAGCACTTCCACTTCATATCCCTTTACGTCGCCCTTCCCTTTCCCCATGCCGACCTCGGCGGCTTTTTCCGTATACGGTCGATCAGGGAAAATCCGGATCCACATCTTGCCCGTTTTCCCCATGACGCGCGCAATGGTCTTGCGTGCCGCTTCAAGCTGGTTTGAGCGTATGCGCCCAACGGATGTCGCTTTCAAACCGTGAGAACCGAAAGCAAGCGTGGCGCCGCGGGTTTCCGCACGCGCCTTGCTCGGATTCCGGCGCATGCGCTGCCATTTTCTGTGTTTTACTTTTTTGGGGAAAAGCATACTCGTTTATGTGCGGCATCGTTTACGCGCCTCTTTTTGCGTCTTTATCGGAAAAAATTTCCCCCCGGTAGATCCAAACCTTAACGCCGATAACGCCGTAGGGAAGATACGCTTTTTCGCGCGCAAAATCAACGTCGGCCCGGAATGTCTGCAGGGGAATGCTTCCGCGCTTCAGCGACTCGCGCCGGCCCATCTCCGCGCCGCCCAAGCGGCCCGACAGAGCAAAACGGACGCCGCGCACTTCTTTGTTCGCCATAACCTTGTCCATGGTCTGCTTCAAAATGCGGCGGAACGGCATGCGCTTTTCCAAACCTTCGGCGATCATCTGCGCGACAACGGATGCGTTCGATTCGGGGGCGCGCACTTCTTCAACACTGACCTTGATGTCACCGACCGGCAGTTTTCGTTTGAGCAAAAACTTTTCAATATCACCCTTGAGACGCGCCGAGCCCTCGCCCTGCCGTCCGATGAGCATGCCCGGACGCGCTGTTTTTATGATCAGCTTGAGCGCGCCTCCGCTTCGTTCAATTTCAAGCGCGGCAACATACATGCCGCGGAGCCGCTTTGTGAGGTATTCGCGGAGCAGGACATCCCCCTTGAGACGCGATTTAAAATCTGCGCCGCCGCTGAACCAGCGCGATTTCCAGTCGCGGATGATCCCGAGCCGATGGGCATATGGGTGAACGATGTGCGTCATAAAAATTGAGAGCGAAGAAGCGCAAATTACGAATTAAGAACGGGGTGATTTCTTTTTTTGACCCTTGATCGCCGGTCCTCGGCTCTCCTGTTTCCGTTGAGCAAGCTCAATGAAAATATGGCTCGTCCGTTTTCGAATGGGCGCCGACCGTCCGAATGCGCGCGGCATCCCTCGCTTCAGGGTGGCGCCTCCGTCAACGCGGATCTCCTTCACGTAGAGCGCGCTTTCACTCGCGACACGGTTGTTCGTCTTAGCGTTCGCCACCGCGGACAAGAGCAGTTTTTTGACCGGCGCCACCGCCCGTTTGGTCGTCGAGTCAAGCAGCGTAAGTGCGCGCGGAACATTTTTGCCGCGGATCAGATCGGCGACGAGGCGCACTTTGCGCGGCGACTGCCGGTAATTTCGGAGTAGTGCTTTCATGCGTTTTGGCTGCGTATTACGGCTTCTTCGTTTCCACGGCGGCCGCAGGCGCTTTTGCGGCTTTTGCGGCCGCTATTTCCGTTTCGCGCTGTTTCTGTTCAATTTCTTTCTGCATCCTGCCGCCGTGCCGCGTAAATTTCTTTGTCGGAGAAAATTCGCCGAGCCGATGCCCCACCATTTCTTCCGTCACGGTAACGGGAATATGCTCTTTGCCGTTATGCACGCCGAACGTAAAGCCGACCATTTCGGGAGCGATCTGGCTGTCGCGAGACCACGTGCGAAGCACGCCCGCGGCATCGGGCTTTTTCCCTGCGATCTTCCGCAAAAGTTTCGGGTCAACAAACGGACCTTTTTTAAGCGAACGCGTCATAAAGATAAAACAAACGAGCCCTCCGGGGCTTCGAGGATATAGTATAGAATTATATCTCCGAAGTCAACGGAGGCCTCTACCTGCGCCGCTCGCGGGCGTTCTTGCGCCACGCCATGATGAGCGAATTGGAGTACTTTTTCGGGCGGCGCGTTTTTACGCCGAACGCCTGCTTGCCTTCGCGCGTTTTTGGTCCGCGCCGCAAACCGGTCCCCTGTCGCCCTTCGCCGCCTCCGTGGGGATGATCCACGGGGTTCATGGCCGTTCCGCGCACGGTCGGCCGTATGCCGCGCCATCGAGCGCGCCCCGCCTTTCCAAGATTGCGCAGTTTGTGTTCCTCATGCGAAACCTCGCCGATGGTCGCCCATACACGGTCGGTGACCTTTCGGATCTCGCCGGACGGCATTTTAAGCTGCGTGTAGCCGTCGGCGTGCGCGATTATTTCTACGTGGTTACCCGCAGATCGCCCGAGCTTTGCTCCCCCCTCCGGCTGCACTTCTACATTGTGGACGAACATGCCGACGGGAATGTTCTTAAGACGCGTGCGATTGCCGCCGATAAGCGGCGCTTTCTCGGAGACCACAACGGTGCTGCCTGGATGCATGCTTTTTTCCGCGAGAACGTAGCGTTTTTCTCCGTCCGCATAGACGAGGAGCGCGATGAACGCGGAACGATTGGGGTCGTATTCGATCGTCGCGACGCGCGCCGGAATGTTCTTTTTTGAATATAAAAAATCAACGTTGCGCGTGAGGCGCTTATGGCCTCCGCCTTTGTGCCGTGTGGAGATGCGGCCGCTTGACGAATGACCGGCGGCGCGTGTGCGCCCCCGTACCAGCTTTTTATGCGGTTCCCGCGCCGAAAGAAGGGTGCGATACGCGGGCAGTATCGCTCTTCGTTGTCCGGGTGTTGTTGGTTTGAGTTTTTTCATACGTCGTTAGCGGCTTTAGCGTCAAACTACACGAAGTTAATCCGGTCACCCTCCTTGAGGAACACGACGGCTTTCCTTCCGCGCGGGCGAATGCCCTCCTTGCCGCGGACACGGATCCGCTTGGGAGGAACGGTTATGACGTGCACGCCGACGGGCGTCACGCGATAGATCTCGCGGATCGCTTTTTTAATCTCCGTTTTCGTGGCGTCCGCGCGCACCTCAAACGTGTATTCGTTTTCCGTCGTTAAAAACGACGCTTTCTCCGAAACAAGCGGGCGGAGCAAGACGTGACTGTACCGTTCGCTCTCGGTTTCTTTCAGGGTGGCGCGCCGCGCGGAGCGCGGCTTCACGCGCGTCGCGGTTTCGGCCGGCTTTTCTTTCTTCTCCGTATTCTTTTTTTTGAATGCGTCCAGGAGAGCCATAAAAATTCATTACGCGCGCGATGATAACGCCTCAAAACTTTTTTCCGGGTCAACAATGACAATATGTTTATATTGCAAAATCGTTCCCGCGGTGAGCATGGACGCGGAAACAAGCGCCGCATGCGGAATGTTCCGAAAACCTCGGCGTACGGGCTCTGAAACGGCGGGAAGGACGAAAAGAACTGCGTGCCGTTTCTTCAAGAGACCGTCCCCGTCCGCATGTTTCACCGCTCCGTGAAGCGCCGTGCGCGCCGCGCGTGTTTTTGGTTCGGAAAGCGTCAAGGACTCGAGGAATGACATTTCCCCGCGCCGCATCTTTTCCGCAAGGACGGTGAAAAGCGCTCTCAGTTTTGCGGCACGGTTCATTTTTTTTGTGAATGAGCGTTCCGCGCGGGGTCCGAACGTCGTTCCGCCGCCGCGCCACAGAGGAGAGCGTATGGAACCGTGGCGCGCGCGGCCCGTTCCTTTTTGACGCCACGGCTTTTTGCCGCCGCCTCTGACCTCGCTCCGGTCTTTCGTGTGCGCCACTGCAGGGCGCGCGTTTGAAGCGGCGGACACCACCGCTTCATGGACGAGGTCGGCATTCCAGGGCACGCCGAAAATGCGCTCCGGCAACGAAACCGACCCCGCTGCCTGTCCGTTTTGATTGTAAAGTTTTGCTTCCATACGCGACGGTTTTCAAAATTAAAAATTACGAGACGCTTCGGATCTCGAGTAACGTTCCGCGCCTGCCGGGGACGGCGCCCGACACGACCATCCCGTTCGTCTCCGGGTCCACGGCGAGCACCGTAAGGTTCTTCACGGTTATCCGCGTCTCTCCCATTTTGCCGGCCATACGCTTGCCCTTGAGGACGCGCTGCGGCCACGTCGCGCCGATCGAACCCGCCTCGCGTTCGGAGTGTTTCTGACCGTGTGTGCGCGGCCCGCCCTTAAATCCGTGGCGCTTCACGACGCCTTGAAATCCCTTGCCTTTCGTGATGCCGCTCACCAAAACCTTGTCCCCCGGCGAAAATTCGGATACGAGAACTTCCTGACCGAGGGAAAACGGGCTCGCATCGGGGAGCCGGAACTCTCTCACGTGGCGCGGCGCGGCGTTTGATCTTCCAAAATGTCCCTTCTCGGGCTTTGAGAGGCGTTTTTTGTTCCCCATGCCGACCTGAACGGCCGTGTATCCTTCTTTTTCCTTCGTCCGCACCGCCGTGACCGTCATCGGGGTTGCAGATAAAACAGTGGCGGGGATTGCTTGCCCGCTTTCACTCAAATATTGGATCATGTATTGCTTTGTCGCTAAAGCAAATTTCATATTTTTGTCTATGCCATCTTGACATCAATGTTGACTCCCGACGGGAGCGTCAGATTCGTCAGCGCTTCAATCACCTGCGGGTTGGGATTCACGATGTCTATCAGCCGTTTGTGGATCCGCATTTCAAACTGTTCTCGCGCGTTTTTATACACGAACGACGAACGGTTGACGGTGTATTTTTTGATCTCCGTCGGCAACGGTATCGGGCCGCGGATGTCGGCGTCATATCGGGCGGCGGTATCAATGATCTGTTTGACGCTCGCATCAAGCAATTTATGCTCATACGCCATGACGCGAATGCGCAAACGCGGCAGAGGCGCTTCTTCTTTTTTCTTGCGCGGCGCGCGTTTTTTTGTTGTCTTTGTTGCTTCCGCCATATTTCTTAAAATTCCGGTCCGTTCTTCCTTGTTCTTTGGCGTACACGCGGGAGACCAAAAATTCAGAGGAAGTCCGGGGGTTCTCTTTCCGAGGCGCCGGAACGCCTCCGATGCCCCGTGAAGAAAATCCCGCGGTTTATGCGATTATTTTCGTGACAACTCCCGCGCCGACGGTCTTGCCTCCCTCGCGGATGGCGAAGCGTTGCTGCTCTTCAAGCGCGACGGGCGCGATCAGTTTGATCTTTGCCTTTACGGTGTCGCCCGGCATGACCATCTTGACCTCCTCCGGCAACGCGAGTTCGCCGGTAACATCGGTCGTGCGGATGTAAAACTGCGGCTTGTAGCCGGTAAAGAACGGCGTATGACGCCCGCCTTCCTCCTTGGTAAGCACATACACTTCCGCATCAAACTCCGTGTGCGGGGTCACGCTGCCGGGTTTGGCAAGCACCTGACCGCGCGTGATGTCCTCTTTCTTGACGCCGCGAAGAAGAACGCCCGCGTTGTCGCCGGCAAGGCCTTCTTCAAGAGATTTATTGAACATTTCAATTCCGGTAACGGTCGTTTTTTGCGTATCTTTGATGCCGACGATCGCAATTTCTTCTCCCACCTTGACCTTGCCGCGTTCAATGCGGCCGGTAACGACTGTCCCGCGGCCTTCAATGGAGAAAATGTCCTCAACGGGCATGAGAAACGGCTTATTGACGTCGCGTTCCGGCGTTGGGATGTAGGTATCCAGAGCGTCGGCGAGCTCAAGGATCTTCTTTGCCCATTCATCATCAACCGATTTCGCCTCAAGCGCCTTGAGCGCAGAACCGCGGATAACCGGCGCCCCTGCGCCGTCAAAATTATACTTGTTCAAAAGCTCGCGCACCTCTTCTTCAACGAGATCAACCATGTCTTTGTCGGGGACTTGGTCAACTTTATTGAGGAACACGATGATCTTCGGCACGCCCACTTGTTTTGCAAGAAGAATGTGTTCGCGCGTCTGCGGCATTGCGCCGTCAGTCGCGGCAACGACCAAAATTGCGCCGTCCATCTGCGCAGCGCCCGTGATCATGTTTTTGATGTAGTCGGCATGGCCGGGCGCGTCTATGTGCGCATAGTGCCTCTTCGGCGTCTCATACTCATTATGAGAAAGCGCAATGGTAATGCCGCGCTCCCGCTCTTCGGGCGCATTGTCAATGTCGGCGACGCCGCGCAGTTTGACCTTGTTGCCGGCGAGATTCAAAACATGAAGAATCGCGGCCGTGAGCGTGGTCTTCCCGTGGTCAACGTGGCCGATGGTGCCGACGTTCACGTGCGGCTTTTCTCGTACAAATACTTCTGCCATAGTATCGAGCGTATAGCTTTTAGCTGTTAGCTTATAGTCGTTATTAGTAATAATCAATTATTAATCGGAGCTCTTATGCGCCCTCGGCGCCCGGCTTCCAAACAAAAATCGCGCACAATGCGGTTTTTCCCACTATAGCAAAACCGTACGAATAGTCAACTCGGGGCAGCCGGCTGCGCAAGAAGAGGTTCGCCCTGACATAAAAAAACGCGCCAAGGGGCGCGTCGTGCCTTAAAATGTTCTTTGCCTGTCTGCATCGGCATATTCCTCCCAAAGGCGGAAATTGCCTTTCCTGGTCGGGTTGAGCGGCAGCGTCGCAAAAAGAACGCCGTTCCCAAAGCGCCGTTTCAGGGCGCTGAGTGATTTTCCCGGCCACACGATGCCGTGGAAAAACTGGACCCGCACTCTTCCGTGGTAGAGGCGCGCGATCGCGGACGTTGCCCGCCCTCCGTCGGGCGATGCGAACACGAACTCCAGAGGATGTTTGCGCCGCCATGTCCTCAAATTAAACACCGCGAACGATCCGCCACCGAGACAGGGAGATTGCTCCGCGAGGGCGGCACGCAGTTCCCGGAGCGTCTCTATCTGATGAACGCTGTACTGCGGCATCAGTAACCCGCCGAACGTATGCCCATGCGCGTCGCGCACCGCGCCAGAAAGATGGCGTCAGAGCGGGCATGATTGGGGCGCAGGTCATGCACGTCAATGTCAAGATTTTTCAAACTGTTGCCGAGGCTCGTCCGCCCTTCCCAAAACGATTTCAGCTGGAGACCTCGCCACCCGAACGGATGCCCCGCCGCGTAGAGGTCAAGGTAGAACTTCCAGAACGGCGGGTCAAAAATGGTCGTGTCAAATACCGGCTCTATGTCATGGTCGCCGCGAACAATGTTCGCCCAGCTCACGACCCGCTTTATTGCGAGACCGGAGGGCGTTCCATTTTTGGTAAGCGCTTGCAGCGCATAGTCGGGGTCCCACCGCCAATCCTCCGGGTCAACCCTCGGGTCGTTACGGTGCTCATACAGGTTGAAGCAACCGAGTCCACGGCAAGCAATTCTGAGCGCATCTCTGTCAAAGTTAAGTGTGCGCGGCGAGAGTTCCGCATAGAAACACAGGGCGCGCCCAAAAAGTTCCGCAGGCGACAGCGGGCTGCTCGTGACGACGGCCGCCCCGAGCGCAAGAATGGAGTGTTTGTGCAGGTCAGGGCCTGATGTTCTAAGGTTAATCGCTATGTACACCGTCGGCCGTACCGAAACCTGCTCCGTGGACACGGTCGGTCCCATGAGCCGCGCTCCTTTCTAATCCGCACGTACAGTACTACAAACCGGCCCCAAAGAAAAGGCCCTTGAACACCTTGGGCCTTTGATATACCCTAACCCTCTTGTTTAATCTTTCTCCCATGGGAGAAAGATTAAACAAGCAAGGACATGCAAGCAAAGATAACTGAGGAAAGGAAAAGAAAAATGGGGGAAAATGCCGGCGCATGTGCGCGTCTTCATCTGCGCCGGTTTTTTGTTTCCACGACCTGCCGCCCGACATCTGCCTATTGCCGCGACGCAACGATGCCCTCCGCCACATGGGTTGGAACGGGGGCGTATTTTGAAAACTCCATCGTGTAAGTGCCGCGGCCTTCGGTCATGGACCGCAGCGTCGTAATATAGCCGAACATTTCGGCAAGCGGCACCTTGGCGCGGATAGCGCGCAAATTCCCGCGTTCGTCCATCCGTTCAACTTGCCCGCGCTTTGAATTGAGGTGGCCCGTTACGTCGCCCATGAAATGCTCCGGCACCACGACTTCAACATCCATGATCGGTTCAAGCAATATCGGCTTTGCACGGCGCGCCGCATCCTGAAACGCCATGGAGCCGGCGATCTTGAACGCAATTTCCGAAGAGTCAACCTCGTGATAGGTGCCGTCGAAAAGATCAACGGAGACGTCAACGACCGGATATCCCGCGACAATGCCCCGCTCCATCGCTTCACGGATGCCTTTTTCTGCCGCGGGAATATACTCCTGCGGGATAACGCCTCCCTTGATGCTGTTGACGAACTCAAAACCGTCTTCGCGTTTCGTGTTTTTCGGTTTTTTCGCCCCCTCAACGACGGGCTCAAGCGGTTTGATGCGGATCTTCACGTGGCCGTACTGGCCGCGTCCGCCGGTTTGGCGGATGTACTTGGATTCCGCCTCGGCGGGCGCCGTGATGGTTTCGCGATAGGCGACTTGCGGCGCGCCGACGTTCGCTTCCACCTTGAACTCGCGCTTCATCCGGTCAACGATGATGTCAAGATGCAATTCGCCCATCCCCCAGATGATCGTTTCCATGGTTTCGGAGTCGGTCGTCACCTTAAAGGTCGGGTCTTCATCGGAGAGACGGCTGAGCGCGAGACCCATTTTTTCCTGGTCGGCTTTGGTCTTCGGCTCAATGCGCATGGACACGACCGGTTCGGCAAATTGTATCTGCTCAAGCACGATCGGTTTATTTTCGTCGCAGAGCGTATGGGATGTTTTGGTCCCTTTGAGGCCGACAGCCGCGGCGATCTCTCCCGCGAATACGTTGCTCACCTCCTCGCGCGAGTTTGCGTGAAGCCGAACAATGCGCCCAATGCGTTCTTTCTCGCCGGTCGTTGAGTTGTACACGTACGAACCGGCGGGCAACTTCCCCGAGTACGCGCGAAAGAATGCGAGCTGGCCGACATACGGGTCGGTTTGCAATTTGAACACCAGAGCGGCGAACGGCTCGTCGTCAGACGCTCGGCGGATCTCCATTGCGCCCGTCGTCGGATTGACGCCCTCAACGGGCGGAACATCAAGCGGCGACGGCAGATAGTCAATGACGCCGTCCAGCACCAATTGGACCCCCTTGTTCTTGAGCGCCGACCCCGCGAACACGGGATACAGTTCGTTAGAGACGACGGCTTTCCGCAACGCGCTTTTAAGCTGCGAAAAAGGAATGTTTTTGCCCTCAAGATAGTCGCTCATGAGCGCCTCGTCGTGCTCAACGATCTTTTCAACAAGCTCGTTCCGATATTTCCCGGCGGACGCCGCGAGCGCCGCCGGCACCTCGTCCTCGCGCACCGTGTTGCCCATATTGCCCTCAAAGTAGTACGCCTTCATCCGGAGCAGGTCAATGACTCCTTCGTGCGCATCCTCTTCGCCGATCGGAATATGCATGCGCACGGCGTTTTTGTTGAGACGCTCGCGGATCGATGCGAATGACTTTTCAAAACTTGCGCCGGTGCGGTCAAGTTTGTTCACGAAACACACGCGCGGGACGCGGTATTTATCCGCTTGCCGCCATACCGTTTCCGATTGCGGCTCAACGCCGGCGACGCCGTCAAACAAGACGACGCCTCCGTCGAGCACGCGAAGCGAGCGTTCAACTTCCGCCGTAAAATCAACGTGGCCGGGCGTGTCTATAATGTTGATGCGGACTTCTTTTTCTTTGTCGCTTTTTTCCTCGTATGTCGGAGTCCAAAAACACGTCGTTGCCGCCGCGGTGATGGTGATGCCGCGCTCTTTTTCCTGTTCCATCCAGTCCATGATCGCCTGACCTTCATGCACCTCGCCGATCTTGTGGGAAATGCCGGTATAAAAAAGAATCCGTTCCGTCGTGGTGGTTTTCCCCGCGTCTATATGAGCAATAATGCCTATGTTCCGTACCCGAGAAAGGGGGTAATGACGTTCATCCGCCATACGAATAGAAAAAAGTTAGATTCAGCGCGCGAAGTGCGCAAACGCCTTATTCGCCTCCGCTTGTTTGTGCACATTGACCCTCTTCTGCACCGCTTCTCCTTCATTTTTCGCGGCAAGAGCGATCTCCTGCGCGAGTTTTACATGCATCGGCTTGCCTTTCTTCGCCCGCGCCGCGTCCAAAAGCCACCGCATCGCAAGCGCAAGCCGCCGCTCGGGGCGCACTTCGCGCGGCACGGTGTAGTTCGCGCCGCCGACGCGGCGCGAGCGCACCTCAACCGCGGGGCCAACGTTGCGGAGCGCCTGCTCAAAAGCTTCAAGGGGGTTGTCCGCCTTTTCGTTTTTTTTGATCTCCGCGAACGCATCGTACACGATCTTCCGGGCAACGGACTTTTTGCCGCGCTTCATCACGCAATTAATAAGCTTCTCCACTTTTGCGGAATTGTAGAGATGGTCCGGCGATATCGCGTGTCGTTTTTTTACTGGTCGTCTCATGTGTAAATGAAAAGATTTTGCGAAAGTTTATAGTTATGAGGGCCGGGAGAGATACAATATAGCCGCGGTGCTCTTTATTTTATTTCGGCCTCTTCGCCCCGTACAAACTCCGTCCTTGTTTGCGTTTTTCAACCCCTGCGGTGTCAAGCACGCCGCGTACGATCGTGTACCGCACGCCGATATCCTTCACCTTGCCGCCGCGCACCAAAACGACCGCGTGCTCCTGCAAATTGTGGCCTTCGCCGGGGATATACGCGGTGATTTCCTGTCCGTTGGTCAAACGCACGCGCGCGATCTTCCGCACCGCGGAGTTCGGCTTGCGCGGCGTTGTGGTGCGGACGGAAATGCATACCCCCCGCTTAAACGGCGACGGATACAGCATGGGGCGGTTCTTGAGCACGTTAAACCCGCGGCTGAGCGTTGCCGTTTTGGATTTTCGTACCACCTTTTTGCGCTTTCGTTTTACGAGTTGGTGTATCGTTGTCATGCCAAAAAATAACGAGCGCCGAACGAATACCGACAGGAATGTGTTCGCGTCGCTTCTTGTATAACGCATCTTTACTGACGCGTCAACATAAAAGAAAAGTACTTGGGGCCGCCAAGTAACCTCCACTGTACTATGAACCGGCCCGCAACGCAAGAAAAAAGCCCCGAGGGGCTTTATCGACCGCGGAGCATGGTAACCTCGTTCCGAGGAACGGCGACATAGACGAACACCGCATCCTCCGTCGGCCGCCGGACCGTGAGCGCGAGAAAAACAACCTCGTACGCAGCGACGAATGCGTCGCTAAATATCTGAGAAAGGAAAAATTGTTCGCGGTCAGTGTCAAACGCATCCGTTACGCCAACGACGACCTTCAGGGGATCGCGCACGCACGCGGTCGCCGAAAGGTCTATGACGACCACGTCCGCGTGCGTGCGATACGTGTACATCTGGCGCGCGACGGCAGGGAGCGACCGCAGGTCATACAAACCGATATCGGCGCACTGGCGCACCGTTCGTTGAGGCAAAGAAGCGGCGGAAGCCGCGCCGAGCGCGAGGAAACACGCGGCAAGCGCGCCGAACAGAAAACGGAACATGTGAGAGACCTCTCACGTCAAGTTTGCGCGACGCGCAGCGGTTCTTCTTCCAGTGTACGCGCGCATGCGGCAAATACAAGCGCGGCTACACGCCGAGAGGCATGCCGGTGAAAAGTTCAAAGACGAAGAGCAGAAAACGGAAAAAGAACGGCCAGATGAGATATAAAAAGACGAAGATAAAAACAAACGTCGCAAGAATGCCGTAGCGGAAAACCCGCTCTTGAAACGCGCGGTAGCGCGCCTCAAGATGGAACGGCAATATCGCGGCGAGTATTTTGGAGCCGTCGAGCGGAGGAACCGGAATGAGATTGAAAAACGCAAGCAAAAGATTGATATACACGATCGCGGAGACGATTTGCACGGCCACGTCGCCGGCGGGCATAACGGCGCCGATGCGCAGGAGCAACGCAAAGATGAGCGCGAGCGCGATATTCACCCCCGGCCCCGCTGCGGCGACTAACGCCTCCCCCCACCGTTGGTCGCTTAAGTTGTGCGGGTTGTACGGTACCGGCTTTGCCCATCCGATGATGAATTTCGCCGGTGAAAGGGCGAGAAGAAGCGGGATGATGAAAGAACCCCAGAGGTCAAGGTGCTTCAGGGGGTTTAAGGTCAGGCGTCCGGCAAGACGCGCTGTGGGGTCCCCCAACATGTCCGCGATATACCCGTGAGCGACCTCATGGGCAACGACCGATACGATAAGAATGGCGATGAGGGGGGCGAGAAGTTCTATTGTCATACCTATAACAGTATGCTAGCATACGATGCATTGAAGAAAAAAGTATGGCTAAATCTTGCCCCATCTGTGAAAAAGGAACGCGCATCGGCGGCGGATACTCAAACCGTACGCGCGCAACGCAATTCAACCCCACCGGCAAGCGCCGCAGGCGCCCTAATTTGCAGTGGGCAAAACTCCCTTCCGGAAAACGCGTTCAAATCTGCACGCGATGCCTTAAGGCGAACAAACACCTGACCGCGAAAATGTAAGTTGAATGACCGAGACGCGCGAAAAGCCGGGCCTCTACAGGCACGGCTTTTCCTTTTCCACCGCCCCGCACACAACCAATAACCTAGAGTTGCGTTTCCGTAAGCGCTTTGTTTATCTCGCGAATTGCGAAAGGTTTTACTTTGTTTATTTGCTGCAATAACCCCCCTTCGGTTATGTTGCTTCCAAGGAACGGCGTAAAGCGTTCATCATCGCCCCAGTACCCGAGATGCGCCAAAATGCGCATAACAAGAATGACCTCTATGTTAAAGATATATTCGCGCCCCAAGGGCGCGGTTTTTAAAAAAGAAAATGCTTGTGCTATCTCGTCGTAAAGTTTCTCGTTTTTCTCCTCGCCCGAAAGCAGCCGGCGAAGCAGTTTGGCGACGCGAGTAGCGACGCGGAGCCGAAGAGCGGCATTTTCGTCCTGCGGCACGAAAGCGGTCAGATGCTCCGCGCTGGTAATGCGCCACCCCTGTTTCCCGCGGACCAAATGCGTTTCTGCGCGCGAAAAATCCTGCAGCGCGTAACGCAATTTTGATCTGAGCTCCCGCAGCCCTTGCGCGTGCGCATGCACCAAACCGAATGCGCGCGTAAAAAGCGCGAGGCCGCGGCTCGCTTCCCCGCGGTCATAGCCGCCCAACACGATCGCTTCGGTGTGATGAATGATGTGCACGAGAGGGCAGGTTTACGGTTTGAGGTTTACGGTAAATACGAAGTCGCCGATCGCCACTTCGTCTCCGGCAACCTCGTCTCTGAATTCAATTGCGCTTACCGTGGCTGTGTCCTTAATCTTGTTTTCAAATTTTTCAATAAAATGCCGCTCGGGAACGCCCGCTTTCACAAAAAGCACCGCGGGTTCGCTCGGAATAAGCCCTTCTTTTTTGCGCAGGTCTTGTACGGCGCGAATGACGTCCCGAAGCATCCCTTCTTCTTTGAGTTCCGGAGTGATCTCGGTGTCAAGGTCAATCTCTTGCTCGCCCGCGCCGTCCGAAAACACGATCTCTTTAACGTTCACCTCATCCCGAATAAGCCCGAGCAGGTCTTCGTTCCCCTTGATTTTGGATCTTTGGTTTTTGATCCGTAACGTCCCCAACGGCTGGCGCACCTTGATCCCCGCGCGCGCCCGCGCCTCGAGCGCGAGCGATACGATGCGCCTCACTTCTTCCATGTCTTCCAAAATCTTTATGTCTCGGTGCGTTCCGAAGATCCGATGGAGGAGCGCCAGGGGGTTGGGCCACAACGGGAAACGCGATTCGTACTTCGGCCACGACTCCAGATGAACGCTCTCCATTTCGCCGAGAGCGGCATGATACACCTCGTCCGCGACGAACGGCGCGAACGGAGCAATGACCTTCGCGAGCGTTGTGAGCACAAACCGCGTCGTTTCGGCGGCGCTCGCCCGGTCAGCGGGGTCGGCCGATTTGAACCGTTCGCGCGAACGCCTGAGGTACCACGTTGAGAGGTCCTCAATGAACGCGGCGATCGGCCTCGTCGCTTGGTCAAGTTCGTATCGCTCCATGGCGTCAGTCACTTTATTGACGACTTCCGTCAATCGCACGCGGACCCACAGATCAAGGATGTTGTTGCTTTTCGGCGCGTCAGCCGCACGGTCGTTCCCGCTCGCGGCCGGCGCGTACAGTTTGTAGAATGCCGCGACATTTTGAAGGCGGGAAATGATTTTACTCCGCATCTCGCCGATATTTTTTTCGGAGAAACGCAGATCCTCCGCGCGGACCGCGGGCGACGACAAGAGATACATGCGCAACGCGTCTGCGCCGTGCGCTTGGATAACGGCAACGGGGTCGGGATAATTCTTCAGGCGTTTTGACATTTTGCGTCCGTCTTCCGCAAGCACCAAACCGTTCACGATGACGTTCCGATACGGACTCTCCCCGAAGAGCGCGACCGCAAGCACAAGCAAAGAATAAAACCACCCTCGCGTCTGGTCCAAACCTTCGGCGATAAAATCAGCGGGGAAACCACGCCCCTTGGGGGGATTAAACACATCGGTGTTTTCAAACGGATAATGATGCTCCCCGTACGGCATTGAACCGGACTCAAACCAGCAGTCAAACACTTCGGGAACGCGTTTCATTTTGCCGCCGCACGGGCACTTGAATTTCACGTCATCAATATACGGGCGGTGAAAATTGAGTTTGAACGAGTCGTCGTGCGGAAGGGGCGTAAAATCAATTTTTTTCACCTCGCCGGTTCTCATGAAATGTTCGCGCCCGCCGCGTAAAGACATTGCCTGCTGCCATGAATACCCGCCCGCCCCCGCGGCAAGCATCCACAAGGGGTCTTCGTGCGAAATAATAAGGATGTTTTTGCCGTTGTATGCTTGGTCCGTTTCAAAGAGGAACTTTGCCATGCGGCGTCTCACATCATCAAGCGATTCTCCGTCTGCGAGCCGTTTCGTGAATCGCTCCTCCGGCGTCCGGAACTGCGCTTTCCATTCCCGGACGTCCCCGCCCTCAAACATGCCGAAGTTGATCTCGCGGATTTCGTCGATTGTTTTTATGCGGTCGCGTTTGACGCCGAGCGCATGCGCGATGATCCGCCCCGTTTCTTCGGCGCGCGGCAGGGGTGACACGAAAATGAGGTCAATGGATTGCCGTTTCAAGAACTTGACCGCGCGCTCAACGTCTTTGGCGCCTTTTTCGGTCAAACCGTTGCCGCGGCGCGGGACGGCATTCAAAATATTTTTAACATTGCTCTCCGCTTCGCCGTGCCGCATGACAAAGTAGGCGTTGCCTGAACGGACGCTTTGCGCGCGCACATCCTTGAGCGAACCGGCGACTTCAATGTGCCCGCAGTTGCCGCACTTCCAGACGGGAATGGGAGCGCCCCAGAAGCGCGAACGCGAGATCGCCCAGTCGCGCGCTCCCTCAAGCCATTTTCCGAAACGGCCGTCCCGAATGTCCGCCGGCACCCAGCGAATTTTTTTATTCGCCGCGATGAGTTTGTCTTTAAACGCGCTGACGGCGACGAACCACGATGTTGCCGCATAGTTTATGAGCGGCGTTTCGCAACGCCAGCAGAACGGGTATGCGTGCGTGATTTTTTCTTTCGCGAACAGGAGACCGCGGTGCGCAAGATTTTTTATTATCTCAATGTCGGTCGCTTGCGGGTTGTCTTTCGGTTTGACCGCCAATCCTTTAAAATCGGCGACTTCCTTTTTGAACGCTCCGTCGGTGCCGACATGGTGAACGATCGGGACCGCATGCCGCTCCGCCAACGCAAGGTCGTCCTCGCCGAATGCCGGCGCGATGTGGACAACGCCGGTGCCCTCATCAAGAGTTACGAAATCGGCGGCATACACCTTCCATGCGTTGTGTTTATTTTTAAGCGGCGCATTTTTATAATACCCAAACGGCGGCTCATACGAGCGTCCGACAAGCGCATCGCCCCTGAACTCCTCAACGAGTTCGTATGCTTTGTCCTTAAACACCGCCGCCGCACGCTCTTTTGCAACAATCACATACTCATTCGTTCCCGACTCTTGATTTTTTATCTCGAATTTTCCATATATGACCCCGCCGTTGACGGCAACCGCCATATTCCCCGGAAGCGTCCACGCCGTCGTCGTCCACGCGAGCAAAGACACCCCCTCCTCGCCGCCAAGCGGCAATTTTACGGTAACCGCAACGTCGGTCGCGTCTTTATACCCCTGACTTACTTCAAAGTTTGAGAGCGTCGTCTCGCACCGCGGGCACAAATGCATTGATTTGAACCCTTCGTAAATGAGTCCTTTGTCGTGAAGCGTTTTAAACACCCACCACACCGATTCGGTGTAAGTCCAGTCCATCGTCCGATAATCGCGCTCCATATCAACCCATCTGCCGGTCTGCGGAATAATGCGCCGCCAGTCGTCGGCATACCGAAGAACACTTTCTTCTGCGCGCGCATTGAATTTTCCTATGCCGTATTTTTCAATGTCCCGTTTTGCCGCGAGGTTGAGTTCTTTTTCAACCTCATTTTCAAGCGGAAGACCGTGGCAATCCCATCCCCAGCGCCGCCGTACATGAAAACCGCGCATCGTCCGATAACGAGGAATGGCGTCTTTGATGATCCCGGCGAGAATGTGGCCGTAGTGAGGCAAGCCCGTGGCAAAGGGCGGGCCGTCATAAAAGACGAATTCGCCGGCCGGCGACTTTTTTTCAAGAGTTTTTTCAAAAATGCGGTTTTTCCGCCACAAAGAGAGGATTTTTTCCTCGCTCCGAGAAGGTTCGTTGTCGTCGGGAGAGGGCATACGTATCATAGTAACAAGTTTTCCGCCCGTTATGCAAAAGGCCCGCGAGGGGCCTTTATTGTACCGAGGGCTTCACACAAAAACGCGCGTGAACCGCCGTCATTACCACTCTCCTGTTCGGAGACCCAATGCAAACGGGCGGAGGATAAAGCCGGCAAGGTTTTGGTTTTTACAAACGCGCGAGAGCGCTATCTCAAGGTCATGAACGGTGTATATCGTTTCCGGACCGCTCGTTCGTTCGTCTTCGTACACCGCATACAGAAACAAAGGATACCCAACCGCATCGGCGCGCGCTCGCGCTTCGGGAACCGAGCGCGCGATCGCAGCCGCGTCTTTTTTCGCGCGCTCCATGGAGAACCTCCGCGAATGCTTCTTGTATAATTATGGAGCCGCCCCGCATTTTTGTAAACGGAAAAGGTGCGCTACATCTTCTCCGGCGCGGCGATGCCTAAGAGATACAGGCCGTTTTTTATGGTTACGGCGACGGCATCCGTGAGCGCAATGCGGTAAGGGGCTTTATCGCCCGCGTCCACGATGCGTTCCTGCGCATAGAATGAATTAAACGCGCCGGCAAGTTCCGTTACGTATGTCGTGATGTAATGCGGCTCGTATTCCTTCGCCGCCCGTTCAACAACTTCGGGGAAACGGCACAATAATTTCTCAACGATCCCGACGTCCCGCCGAAAAGAAACATCGGCTTCCATCCCGAGTCCGCGGGCTTTTTCAAGAACGGACCTCGCGCGCGCGTGCGTGTATTGGAGATACGGCCCCGAGTCGCCCTCAAACGAGAGTGACTTGTCAAAATCAAAAATGATGTCGCGGCCGGTTCTCTGTTTCAAGATGGAATACTTCACCGCGCCGACGGCAACCGGGTCTTTGAGCTCGTCCGCATTCGCAATGCGCGCCTCTTGAAGCTTCGGCGCAAGACGCTCCGCGACCGCATCCAAAACCGACTCCGCGGAGATCACCTCGCCCGTGCGCGACGACATCTTGCCCGAGGGCAAGCGCAGCATGCCGTTCGTTACAAAGAGCATCTTGGATCCAAGCTCGGGCAACGAAAGCTCCGCCGCCCTTTTCACCACGCGAGCGTATTCTTTGATCTCATTGCCGACGACGGCGATCGAAACATCAAACGGGAACTCGCCCGCTTTTTTCTTCAGTAACCCGAGTTCTTTTGCTTCGTATGTCGGAAGCCCGTCAGAATTGATAAAGACGCGCGTGTGAAGACCGTGCTCTTCGCCGCGGAATACTATCGCGCCGTCACTCTCCGCAAACACTTCCGGATGCGACTCCACGATCCCCTTTCCGACAGGCCCCGTCTCACTCTCAAAAAAGTAATGATCAAACTTCGTGCCGAGCCGTTCGTATAACTCCTCAAAAAGTTCGAGCGAACGAGCGCGGCCGCGTTGGTACACTTCGTTCACTCCGGCATCGCTCCCGTCGTAGATTTTCCTGTTCACTTCTTCAATCGCCGCCTTGTTCGCGTCATTTTCTTCATACGCGCGCGTGCCGGCGGCGTAATCAACACCGAGCGCAAGTCCGTCCAAGTCCTTCTCGGAGGTGATGTCTTTTTCCGCGTTCAAAAAGTGCCATATCGCCTTTGCGACATGGAGCCCCACGTCTCCTTGGTAGTTCGCGCGTTCCATGCGGGCGCCGGAAAATGCAATGATGCGCGAAAGCGACTCGCCGATGGCGTTCGGCACCAAGTGTCCGATGTGCATTTCTTTGAAAGGATTGGGGTCGGTATATTCCACCATTATTTTTTTGCCGGCGAGAAGGTCATTTTTCCCGAAATCGTCCCTTTTTTTTAAAACTTCCGCGACTTGCCCCGCAAAAAACTTTTGCGAGAGGCGGAAATTGATGAACCCCGGCCCCGCCACCTCAATTTTCTCTATATCCTCGTCTTTTTTCTTGTTCAGTTCCGCGACGATTTCCTCCGCCAGTTCTTTCGGGTCGCGCCCCGTTCTCTTCCCCCCCGCCATCGCCGCATTCGTTGAGAAATCGCCGAGTGAAAAATCCGCAGGGTGTTCCAAACGAACATCCCCCGCGTCAACGGCAAGTTGTTCTAACGTTTCTCTGACGAGATTTTTGAGTTTTTCCCGGATCATATCCGTAGCGCATCTTTAGTATAACAAAAAACCCCGCGCGGCGAGACGCGGGGATGAAAGTGGACAAGATCAGACCCCCCTCTTAACAAGTTGCCTTGGCAGCAGCCGGCGGCGTACCGCAAAGAAGCGGTCTGTCAAAAACAAACGGGCGAACGATTGCGAACGATTCTTCTGTTTCATTCCGTTCCGACTTTGCTTACTCCCCTGCTTACTCCGACTTTGTTTAATTTTCATCCCATGGGATGAAAATTAAACAAAGAAAACAAAGAATCTCTCACGGCGGGGATTTTCAAATCTCCGTATCCCGTTACGGTAATCTGTGATCTGCTTACTGTAACTGTTCGTCGTAACTTGTATTCTGTGCACGGTAACCCATTCATTTACCGGTAGAACCGAAACCTCCGTCTCCCCTCGCGCTGTCGCTCAATTCCGCCGCTTCAACAACTTCCGGCGATTCTACTTTCTGAATAAGCATCTGCGCCACTTTGTGGCCCTTCTCTATCGTGTAGGTTTCATTTGAAATGTTCGCGACGCCGACCACGACCTCGCCCCGATACCCGGCGTCAACCACGCCGCCCAATGTCTTGAGCCCGTGCTTCTGCGAAAGCCCGCTCTTGTCCCACACAAGCCCGACATACCCCTTCGGTATCTCCATCGCAATTCCCGTCTTAACCTGCGCGCGCTCGTGTGATCTCAAAACAACTTTTTCCGCCGCGAACAAGTCCATACCCGCGTCGCCCTCATGCGCGTAGTTTGGAGTAACGGCATCGTTTTTCAGTTTCTTTATTCGTATCGTCGTCATACGCGCTGATGCCTTAATAATAACATTCCCGCCCAAAGTATAAAAAATCCCGCCAACGGCGGGATGTTGTAATGCGGCATCTACGAAGCAAGCGTCTTTCGAACCGCCGCCAAAATATCGGCGGCGACAGTTTCTGCGTCTCGGTTCGTGTCAATGACCGCATACCGTCCCATCTCTCCAATGTGCCGCAAAAACCCCTCACGGACCCGCCGGTGAAAATCAAGCGCCTCGGCTTCAAACCGATTGCGTTCCGCGGGCTTTTTCCGAGCCAACCCGATCTCCGGCGGCACGTCAAGCAAGATATACATGTCGGGAAAATATGTATTCGTCCCATCGCTTAACGCGAACTGCGTCGCCTTCAAAAAGAAATTCAAAACGCGCTCCGGTTGTCTGCGGCCATAGAGTTGATACGCGATCGTGGAAAGAAATCCGCGGTTGGAGAGGGCGTGGGCACCGCGCAAAAGCGCGGGGATGATCACCTCCCTCATGAGCTGCGCGCGACCCGCGGAAAAAAGAAAAAGTTCCGTTTCCGGACGCAAGTTGAACTCGGGATGATGCAGAAGAATATCTCGGAACACCTCTCCGGCTGGCGTACCGCCTGGTTCGCGCGTAAAAACCACATGTGCCATATCCGGCCGCGCTCGTAAGCGCGCGATGTGGTGGTCTTTTCCGCTTCCTTCACCGCCGTCCATGACAATGTACTTTCCGCGTTTTACCATTCTCGCACCCGTTTCAAGGACTTACTTCTGTAGGGGAGCGTAGCATACCCGCATAAAAAAATCCCGCCGCCGAAGGGGCGAGGTCAGGACTTTTTGAAATGCTTTGAAAACGGTGAAAAGACCTCGTTGCTGCGGTAGTGCGATGAACTGCGCGCGTCGTACGCCGCCTCCGGCTCATCCGCCATGCGCTCAAAACGGATTTTTGCGATCGGATGCTCGTCATACAGCTCAATGTCGCTTCGCGGCGTTACTTCCAAAGTCAGAGGACGGCCCTTGATGTCGCCCGTTGCGCCCCAACCCCACCCCGGGTCAACGAATCCCGCCTCATGCGCGGAAAAATCCCCCGTGTGCCGGTCAACCGGTTCCATCTCGCATGCGAACATCGGCGGCACCGAAACGAATTCCTTCGTACGCAGGAGATAAAAACGATTACCGCGAAGCGACACGAATCCATTCCCGCGTTTGTAGAGAGGTCTGAAAAAATCGCGGGGGTCATAATGGTTCCGTTCCGAAAGGTCAAGGACGGCGTTCGGCTCAATGCACTCGTACCCGATTATCTCTCCGGAAAGATCGGCGGTGAGGATAATGGAACCGTCATGGTCGTGAATGGCGCAATCGTTGTAGCGCAACACTTTCCCCTGTTTCGCCCGCACAAGCTTACAACGGGACATCTCAATTTTAATTTCGGTATCGGTCAGTCGCGTGTCGAGATTGAAAAAACGCATCTGCGAAAGCGACTCACTCCGCGTGATGACGGGGAATGATGCGGGGTGAATGACCGCCCAGAGAGAGGAGCCGGAGGGCATCCGCGAGGGGATGGCGTCAAAACGCGGCACGCCGTCTGCAAGCACCCATGCGCGCACATTGAGTCGCCCCGTGCTTGATTTCGGGTTGCAGCAGCCGTACAAGCCCTCCGGCAATGCCAAGCGTTCACGGAGACGGCATACATAGACGCCGTTCCGTTCAAGCGGGCGGTATGCGCTGTGCTGAACGCCGCCCAAGGACTCAATGAGGCTTCTGACCGTCTGTCCGGACCGCGGAAGCGAAAGGCCGGGCACGCGGTACATCTCTTCCGAGAGCGTGAGGTCAAGCGATGCCGCGCCGACGTTCTCCGTTTTCGCGCCGAGAATATGTTCGCCTTCAATAAGCCCTTTGATGTAATGGTCGGGAAGCGCGCCGCATCCGTTGTGCGCCATAACCGTCTCCGTTCGCTTCATGGTTCTTGCTTGTTCTTATCATAAAAACGGCGCGGGAGCATACGGAAGACGCAAATTGACAACGGGAGACGGCGCGCGTCAAGGCAGCAAACGACCGCTTGTCTTGTATACTGCTACGCAGACAAAACGGGAGACCGCACTGTGCCGCTTGCGCCCGATCAGGAAACTGAAGTCGCGAACGCGCGCGTCAATCTTAAGGTGACCTCACGCCCGACCGTTCCCGCCATGGAAGAAATACTGCATTTGCCGTTCTTTGTTTTGGATCACGGCTTCGTCCGCGTCGTTGACTATATGGGTGACGACGCCGCGATCGTTCAGGCGGCGCGCGTCTCCTACGGCATGGGGACCAAGTCCGTCCGCGACGATGAAGGGCTCATCAATTATCTCATGCGCCATCGGCACACGACCCCATTTGAGATGTGCGAGATCAAGCTCCATGTGAAGCTCCCGATATTCGTCGCGCGGCAGTGGATCCGCCACCGCACAGCGAACGTCAACGAATACTCCGGCCGTTATTCAATCCTTGACCGCGAGTTTTACGTGCCCGAACCCGACGTTCTCGCGGCGCAGTCAAAGAAAAATCGTCAGGGCCGCGACGAAGTAGTAAGCGCGAAAGAAGCTCGCGAGGTGCTCACCATCCTCAAAGAGGACGTAGATCGCTCCTATGACCACTATCTTGTCATGCTTAACGAGGGCGAGGGGTCCAGGAAAAACCGTCTTGGCATCGCGCGCGAGCTTGCGCGCATGAACCTTTCGCTCAATTTTTACACGCAGTGGTACTGGAAAATTGACCTGCACAATCTTTTGCACTTTCTTTCGCTCCGCGCCGACCCGCACGCGCAGTATGAGATCCGCGCCTATGCGGAGATCATGCTCCGCGAGATCGTGCGCCGCTGGATGCCGATCGTCTATGACACGTTTCTGAATCACCGACTGAACGCCGTAACTTTTTCGGAGCGCGAGCAGACGGTCCTTGCGCGCATGTTGGGGGGCGAAGCGGTGGAACAGACAACCAGCGGGCTCAACCCCGCCGAGTGGCGAGAGTTTGAGCAGAAGATTGCGAAAGTGCGCGAACAACCGGAGCGGTAACACAAAGCCGCCCCGTCCACAAAATGGCGGACGAGGCGGCTTTTTCTTTTCTAAACAAGCGCGGCGGGAATCAAATCGTGTTGCGTTCGGAGCCGGCTATTCGACATCTATGCCCATTGACCGTGCAGTGCCGGCAATGATCTTTTCCGCCTGTGTAATGTCGCGCGTATTCAGGTCGGATAATTTTTTCTCGGCAATTTCGCGCACTTGCGCACGCGTCACCCTTCCCGCTTTTGACGTCGCGACGCTGCCCGTTCCCTTCTCAATACCCGCCGCTTTCTTAAGCAAACTTGACGCAGGCGGTGTTTTCAGAACAAAAGTAAAACTGCGGTCGTCATAAACCGTGATCTCAACCGGAACGACGTCACCCATGCGGTCGCGGGTCGTTTCGTTGAACTTCGTGACGAATTCGCCGATGTTGATGCCGGCCTGCCCGAGTGCCGGACCGACGGGCGGCGCAGGCGTCGCTTTCCCCGCGGGGATCTGGAGTTTAAGTTTTTTCGCGACTTGAGCCATATGACTAACTGATTACATTAGAGTTTTTTAACTTGGAGAAAATCCAACTCCACAGGGGTTTCCCGGCCGAAGATCGGAACCAAAACCTTCACCTTGCCGCGCTGTTCGTCAACTTCGGCGACCTTTCCTTCAAGTTCCTTGAACGGCCCGTCCGTAATGACGACCGTCTCTCCCTCCTGGAGGTCGGTCATGTGCTTCGTGGTGTCAGTTTGCATTCGCTTAAAGAAAAAGTCAACTTCATCCTTCCTGAGCGGCACGGGGTACACCCCCGTCCCCACGAAACCGGTAACGCGCGGCGTATTACGCACGACGTACCACGAGTCGTCCGTAACGACCATGTCAACCAGGACATATCCGGGATATATCTTCTCCTCTTCTTCAACGCGCTTGTTGCCCTTTATCTTAATTTTCTTTTCCGTCGGCACGACGACGTTAAAGATCTTGTCTTCCATGCCGAGCGATTCTATACGCTGCTTCAAATTGCGCGCAACCGCGTCTTCGTAGCCGGAATATGTGTGGATTGCGTACCAGTTGCGTTCTTGTTTCGGTTGTTGCCGCGATGTCATGTTTTTTAGAGGACGAACGTCTCCAAAAGATATGCAAAAAGCGCGTCAAAGAGGCCGAGGTAGGCCGCCGTGAAAAGAGAGATGCCAACGACAAGCGCGGTAAAATACCACACCTGTTTCTTCGTCGGCCATGATACATGGCTCATCTCGGCTTTTGTTTCTTTGAGATAATCGGTAACTCTCGTCATGCGCTCAATAATAACAGATTTTTGGCGTTTTTAAAACGGCCCGAGGGCCGCTTTCTTCACGTCTTAACTATACTCCGCGCGAAAAAACAAGTCAAGAAAGGAGTGGCGGGGACGGTTCGTCCGCCCCCGACCCCGCAGCCTATTCTCCCGTTCTTAAGAAGACCGGCATAGGCTGCGACGCGCGCTCCGCCGCGGGAGAACTTGATGCCGGATACTAAATATTGCATACTAAAAACGACCGGCTATACGCTAAAATCTCGTGTATGAATTGCGTCTTCTGTAAAATCATACGCGGCGAACTGCCCGCCGAAAAAGTGTACGAGGACGAGCGCGCCGTCGCGTTTTTGGACATCAAACCGAACAACCTCGGCCATGTGCTTCTCGTCCCCAAAGAACACGCGCGGAACATTTTTGATATTTCGGAAGAAACACTCTGCAAGCTCGTGCCGCCGCTCAAAAAAATATCGCATGCCGTCAAAAACGCCACGGGCGCAAGCGGCATCAACATCGCGATGAACAACGAATTGTCGGCGGGACAGATCATTTTTCACGCGCACATCCACATTATCCCGCGCTTTGAGGGCGACTCCACGGAGCACAAAATATACCGTGACGGCGAGATGGGAGAGATCGCCGGAAAAATCCGTTCAAAGATGTAACTCCCTACGAGGATGCGGCGAGTGCGCGGATCCCCGGCAATGTCCGCTCCGAAAGGAACGCGAGCATCGCCCCGCCGGCGGTGGAGAGAAAATCAAACGCGTCTTCGCGTTTCTCGCGCGTGATGAGCGCAACGGAATCGCCGCCCCCCGCGATAATTTTCGCTTTGCTCCGCGCCAAAATCTCGATCAAACGTACGCTTCCCTTTTCAAATCCCGGAACGGTGTAATCACCAAGCGGCCCGTTCCATACGATAAAGCGCGCTTCGGAAACAAGGGGCTCTAAGCTTTTCAATGTTGCGGGGCCTGCGTCAAGGATCTTGTCCTGCGGCTTCACTTCGTGGAGATTTTTTGTAAAAACACCTCCTTCGTTCTGCACAATAACGTCAAGCGGCAACCGCAGTTTGCCGCTTGAGAGCATGGCGTTAAGGTTCGCGCCGCTTTTCTCAAATACCGACATCCCGATCTCGCGTCCGAGCATGTGGAAAAAATTATGGGCAAGCGCGCCGCCGATGAAAAGCGCGTCAACCGTCGGAAGCAGACGCTCCGCGGCGGAAAGTTTCGCCGCGGCTTTGGCGCCGCCCAAAATGAGAAGAGAGGGATGCGGAGGAGCAAACACGCGCGAAAGATTTTTCACCTCCTCTTCAAATAAAAGTCCCGCGTAACTTGGAAGCAGCGTCGGAAGCGTAACGATGGACGCGTGTTCCCTGTGTGACGCGGAGAACGCATCATTGACGTATGCGTCCCCCAATGACGCGAGGTGCTCAGCAAAGGAATGGCCGTTTGCCGTTTCGCCGGGCCATTTTCGCAGATTCTCGCAAAAGAGAATATGCGCGCCCGCTTTCGCAGAAATCTCGCGCGCTTTTTCAAACGATGCGGCGTCATAGATGTCTTCAATAAAATAGGTTTTGAAATGCTCGCTGTTCAAATACCGCGCCACGGGATGGAGCGACTGCTTCGCGTCTGAGTGATGGCTGAGGAGAATGACCTCTGCGTGCGCGTCTTTCAAAAATTGGATCGTCGGGATGATTTTCTTGATGCGAAAATCGTCCAGCACAACCCCGTCCCTGATCGGCACATTGAAGTCGGCGCGCAAAAGTACGCGTTTGTTTTTTAAATTTTTTGCGCTCTTGAGCAACGGGACATCCATAACGTGAGGTTTTAGATTTTAGGTTTTAGGCCGTCGGCGATTTTTAAGATCGCAGAAAATCGCTTCGCGTCCAAGCTTGTCCTTCCGACCAAAAGCCCCGCCGCGCCGCCTTCTCCCAAAAATCCTTCCGCGTTATCCTCCTCAACCGACCCGCCGTAAAGAATAGGCGTCCGCATGACGACCTCTTTGCTTTTTCTTCCGAACATTTTTGCGAGCGTCTTCCGGATAAAAATCGTCATCGGGAAAAGTTCCTCGGGAGTATCCGCGCGTTCGGCGTTCGCGCCCACCGCCCACAACGGCTCATAGGCGATGCTGATATGCGGCATGTCCTTTTGCGTAAGACCCGCGAGCGATTCGGCAATCTCCGCTTCCACAAAATGAAGATACTCGCCCTCTTCGTCGCGTTCGCGCTCCCCGATGCAGACGATCGGCGTAAGTCCTTCTTGAATTGCCGCGCGCACTTTTCTGCTGACCGCCATGCTCGTTTCACCGAGCGCGCGCCGCTCCGAATGGCCGAGGATAACGTGGCTTGCCCCAAGCCGCTCAAGCTGGCGGGGGGAGGTCTCTCCGGTGTGCGCGCCGTCACTTTCCCAAAAAACATCCTGCGCCCCGATGCGGCACCGCACGGTGCGCGAAAGCCGCGCGAGCTCGCTTATGAAAAGGAACGGCGGGCACACAACGGTCTCAACGCGCCGAAGCGATGCCGCGGCGCGTTGAATGCGCCGAAAAAGATCTTTCGCTTCTTGAAGCGAAGGGGGGCTCATTTTCCAATTTGCCACTATGATTTTTTTCACGTTTGAAGGTGTTCGGAGGCGACGTTCGTGTGCGCCATGAGCGTCCTCTCATTATACCAGACGCCCACAAAAAACTTGTTCCACGAACAAGTTTTTTGTTACGCATTTCCCTTTCTTTGCTTTGCATCAGTTACCGGTAAAACAGGAGCCGCTCCCGATCAGCATGCCGTCTGACCACGCCCCGTCAAGACATTGGTACATTACCCTCCCCTGTGATGTCACCCCCTGCTGACATGATGGGAGGAACGAAAAAACGCGAACTTGTGCATGCGTTGAGACCGGCAGAGAAAGATTGCTGGCTTCATACGTTACTGTCTGCGCCCCGCAGCCGGTAAACTGGGTCGCAACGATGCACTCGGTGCCCGCGCCATTGCAGTATTGCGCTGCATTCACCTTGCCGCCAAGCGCCGCCGAAGTGCCCGAACTCGCCGGGTCAACGTAGTATGCCGTGTTATCGCGGTCCTCAAACTTGGGGAACTTGAGCGTTTGGTCGGTTTCTCTGCCGCGGTCTGATACCGCATCAAGCGTGTCCCACGTCGTCAAACACGTGGAGCCGATGCAAAGGCCGGTGCCTTTCACATAGCCGTTCGCGTCTATTTTTTGCGACGGATTGGTCACCCCGACGCCGAGATTCCCGCCAATGTAGCTTGCGCTCGGGCCGTAGATCGTCAATTGGTCGGCGCTTATATTTCCCACGACCTCAAGGGGCGTCAGAGGAGCGCTTCCCGTATTCACGCCAAGCCACCCCGATTTGGATTGCGCGCTCGCGCCGACATTGATCGGCTCGGGGGTGTTATTGTTCGGCGGGGATGCGGTCGGGTTGCTCCACGCCGCGTGGAGGTATGAAAGACCGACGACCAAGAAAAATGCGAGGATGAACGCTTTAACGAAGGTGAGTACGCGAGGCATACAAAAGAAATATATTAATAATTAGTAATCGGTAATAAAGCGCTGTTAGAACTCTTCAAACCCTGGCTCAAATGTGTTGACGGTCAGATTGACCGTTACCGTCCGCACGTAGCCGCCGTCAACGCCCTGAACGGTAATGGCATACACCCCTTCCGCAACGGGATGAGCGAGCGTAACGGAAAGCGCCGAGCCGCCGCTGTACTCGCTTGACGAGAGCGAGGCGTCCGAAAAGATGTAGGTGACCGGCTCGCCGTTTATGGTCGCGGGAGTCGCCGACAGAGCGACCGCGTCACTGAACCCGTACTGCGGGACAACCGCGATCGTCGTTGAATCGGAGGTCGCTTGTGAGTCGCCGAGAAAACTTATCGCGAGATCGCTTGTTTTCGTGATGAAGAAATCCGGCGGGAGGATATTCACGGTGACGCTGTCGTTAGTCGTTCCGTAAATGCCGGTGCAAGACAGGTCGTAGATCGTCGTCGCGCTTATGGGCCCAACGGCTTGTGAGCCGCTTGTCGCTTTTTCACCCGGCCAATCGGCGGTGCCGCCGGACGCCGTGCACGAATTGGTGTATTGCGATGTCCATGAGAGCGTAACCGATGACCCCGGGGGAACCGTCGTCGGGTCGCTCGTGAGCGAAACAACGGGCGTCTGCGCGTTCAAAAATACGCCGCCGAATGAGGGGTTGAACAGTATCCACCCCACGACGTCGGAACCCCACGCATACCCCTCAAAATCGGTGTCGTCGTTAAGCGTCACCGCGTAGTTCACGCTTCCGGATTTTTTGTCCAAGCTTATCCAGCCGTCCCAGCCGCTTGCCGGATTATCGCGTCCCGCAAGGGCGCGCGCCCATCCGTTCAATTTGCCGGAGTTCAATTTTACCTGGCATGACCCCTGGGGACAGCCGGAAAGGTCGCTCTCGTTAAAACTGATCCAGCCGATGTTCGGGCTCCACGCATATCCCGAAAGTTTGCTTGAGGTTTCGCTCACGGAAACGCCATAGTTGATGGAGCCGCAGGTGCTCGTGTTCGTGCAATTGAAGCTGATCCAGCCGATGTTTGAACTCCACGCCCATCCCGACATGTTATGCTCCGCCCCCGCTTCCGCCGGCGCGGGCGCGGGAGCTAAAATAAACGCCGCGCCGAGAACGACGAGGGCAAACCCCATAAAAAAAGAGCCCCGTTTCAAAAAAGAATTACCTGTCAATGGCGGTGTCATGCAATGCGTGAAGCCCGCTTACTGCGCGGGAATAGAGTTTAAGACGCGTTGTTTTTCCGTCCGCGAAAGCGTCACCTGCGTCCTGTCGCGCAGATTAATTTCCCGAAGGATCATCTGCTTTTCATTGCGGGTGAAATCCGAGCCGTCGGGGTGCGGCACCGGCGCTGCGTTTCGCATAAGCAAAAACCAACCCAAAATGAGGAGTGCGATGAGAAGAAGCGCCCACGCAACGATATTTTTCTGAATACTTTCGTCGGGGATGTCGTAGTAGGCCATATAGTTGGAGCGTCAAACGGACAATACTTAATAGTATACCCCGCAGACGTAGGCGTTCCAAGGAAAATTGTGCATAAACGGCACCGTTTGACAAACGCGCGCCTTCCTTTATACTGTATGAATACGACGTGTAACGTCAGAATGGTCCGCCTGAAACGGACTTTTTTTACAAAAACAAAGGCGTATCCGCCAACTTCGCGATACACAACAACTTTTATGATGGACCTCAAAGCATTGAACGCCGCGCTCGACCAGCTGCAAAACGAGCGCGGGATTCCCAAAGAAAAGATCAAAGAAGCCATTGAAGATGCGCTTGCCGCCGCATACAAGAAGGATTACGGGAAACGCGGGCAGGTCATTAAAGCGCTCTTTGACCCGGGAACCGGCAAGACGGAGTTTACGCAGGTAAAAACCGTCGTTGACCCCGAGCAAGTCCGCATGCCGGAGGAAGGCGAAGAAATTGAAGAAACGCCCAAAGAAGTCCCCGCAAAGGAAGCGCCGCGCGAGGGGGGCGGCGGAGAAGCCGTTCCCGACGGGACGGAAACGCCGCTCGAGGAGCAAAAAGTGCGCTTCAACGAAGAGCAACACCTCTTGCTTTCCGATGCGCAAAGGATCAAGCGCGACGCGAAAGTGGGCGACGAGATCGTGTTCCCTCTTGAATCGCGCGATGATTACGGGCGCATCGCGGCGCAAACCGCGAAACAAGTGATCATCCAGCGCATCCGCGAAGCGGAGCGCATCGCGGCATCCGACGAATATGAGAAAAAACGCGGTGAGATCGTCTCCGGCGTCGTGCAACGCATTGAGCGCGGCAACATTTTTGTGGACCTCGGGCGCACAACGGCGCTTTTGCCGCGCGAGGAACAGATCCCGGGCGAATATTACCGGCAGGGCGAGCGCGTCCGCGCGTATCTCTATGACATAGAAGAAACGCCGCGCGACATAACGCTGCGGCTTTCCCGCTCGCATCCGCGCTTTCTCGCAAAACTGCTTGAAATTGAAGTCCCCGAAATTGCGAACGGCGTCGTTTTGGTAAAAGCGGTCGCGCGCGAGCCCGGCTCGCGTTCAAAAATCGCGGTTGCTTCAAACGACGAGCACATAGACCCCGTCGGCGCCTGCGTCGGCCAGCGCGGCGTTCGCGTTACGGCGGTGATGAATGAACTCGGCGGAGAAAAAATTGACATCATTGAGTGGTCGCCGGAAACTGCGGCGTTCATTGAACGCGCTCTCTCTCCCGCGCGCGTGCTTGAGGTGTCGCTTGACGAATCCGAACGCCGCGCGCGCATAGAAGTCAGTCCCGACCAGTATTCGCTCGCCATCGGCAAGGGCGGGCAGAACGCGCGGCTTGCCGCGCGTTTGACCGGCTGGCGCATAGACATCCGCGAATCAACAGGACGGCAGGAAACAACGGCTGACGAAACGGAAGCCGTTGAAAAAGACGCCGCAAGCGACGACAAAAACGACCCCGCGGGAGCCGGCGGCGGAGAATCTGCGGAGGGAGAAAGTGCGAAAAAAGAATAAATGTGGTATCGTAAATCATACATCTTGCGTCATAAATCTTATGAATCTTTGGCATAATGTGAAGGCGGGAACGGCCGAAAACATGAACGTCATCGTTGAGATCCCCAAGGGGTCGCGCGTTAAATATGAACTGGATAAAGAAACCGGCCTTATTAAGTTTGACCGCGTCCTCTACTCGCCCATGCATTACCCGACAAATTACGGGTTTGTGCCGCAAACTCTCTGGGAGGACGGCGACCCGCTTGACGTTTTGGTGCTTGCGTATGAGCCGCTCATTCCCGGTTCGCTCGTTGAGGCGCGCCCCATCGGCATGTTGCCGATGACGGACGGCGGCGAGGACGATGTCAAAATACTCGCGGTGCCGACCGCCGACCCCCGATTTGCAAACACAAAGGACATTGCAAACCTTGAGCCGCATCTGCTTGACGAGATCCGACATTTTTTCAGCGTATACAAAGACCTTCAAAAAAAAGTGGTTTCCGTCGGCGATTGGAAGGAGTCCGAGGAAGCCAAGCGAGCGGTTGAGCGCTCTCTTGCTCTCTATCAAGAAAAATATCCCGAAGGCAACACCGGTTGACATTTTTGCGTTTTGCGATATATTACCCACACGTTCTAAAAATAATCACACAGTCAAAATCATGACACGATACGCATCCTTCTTCTTCATCGCCGCCCTTGTGGTCGCAGCCGCGATGCTGACGAACGCATCCGCGGCGCATGCGCAATACGCGCAAACGTCACGAGCCGCGGAGCAAAATCAAAATGAGCGTAAAACGAATCTCTTGGAGCGCGTCAAATCACAAATCGCTCCTCAAGCGCCCACCGCCGCTCCGCGAGCGCCTGTTCCTGAGGTCAAGAACGCCGAACGGGACGCGCCGATTAAAGACGCCGCGGCGAAACGCACGGAGCGCGCACTTCCCGTTAATGCCGTTAATGCTACCAATAATGCCGACACGCGCGCGGATGCTCTCAAGGGTAAGACGGAAACCGCAGAGCGAGAGACACGCCCCGTAGTGCAAAAAACCGCCGCCGAGCGCGAGATTGAGGCGGCAAACCGAGAGGCGGAACGTCAGGCAAAACTCAAAGAGCGCGAAGAAAAACGCCGGGAACTCATCAGGGCATACTTCACGCGAATGACACATCGGCTTGATGCCGCGGTGGAACGGCTCTCTACGCTGGCGGACCGAATTTCTTCGCGGCTTGACAAGTTTGAGTCGCGCGGCGCCAAAGTTTCCGCCGCGCGGGATGCGCTTGCCGCCGCGCGGGAACGGATCACCGCCGCGCGAGGACGCCTTGCCGAACTCGCCGCGGACATTGAAACGCTCGTAACGGCGGAACAGCCGCGCGATGCGTTTCAAAACGTGCAAACGGCGATCAAAAACGTCGCGCAGGACATTAAAGACGTCCACGGCGCGTTGGTTGATGTTATCGTGATGTTCAAGGGGATGTCGTCGGCGAACGCGGAAACGGAACAAACGACATCGGGCTCTTCTTCAGGAGAATAACGCGCTATTTTATACGCTCATTAATACAGTACCATGCCAGAAAACTCTCCTTCTTCATTTGAATCAAACACTATGCAAAACACGCGCACATCACCCCGCACACCCGAGACGCACGGTGAGCGGCCCATGGGCCCGATCGTTGGAATAGCGCTCATCATTATCGTGCTCGCACTCGGCGGTTTCTATTTCTGGGGCAAAGAACTCGTGCAGCAAGGAGATACTGCGGAAATCCCAGCAGCGGCGGACGTGTTGCAGGAAGCAGACGCCCAACTGGAGTCATTGAACCAGCAAGGGACTTCGGACGAAGTGCAAGCGATAGAAAACGACCTCACCGCAACTGACCTGGATGGCCTTGACGCGGAACTTAAACAAATAGAAGCCGAACTCAAAAATCTGTAACAAACAACAAAACAGCCCCGCTTAGCGGGGCTGTTTTGTTGTTGTTCGTCTTAAATCCGCAAAATCTTTATTTCACCGCTTCCTTGAGCGCCTTTGCTGCCCGGAACTTGGGAACGCGCATGGCGGGAACATGCACCGCCGCGCCCGTCTTCGGGTTGCGCGCCGTGCGCGCCGCGCGCTGCTTGGCGACAAAAACGCCGAAACCGGCAACCGACACTTCGCCGCCCGACTTCATCGTGTCCATGATCGTTTTAAAAATCGTATCGACGGCTCGTTCCGCGTCTGCTTTTGTGCTGCCCAGAACTTCGTGGACCGCATCAACGAGAGAAGCTTTATTTTTCATCATAACGTGGAAGGGATGTGTTATTACTACTTTCCCTTAAAGATTAAACGACCCTAATAAAGAATTGAATGCTTTTTATACGCTCCCCGCATCGGGAAGGGCTTTCAGTATTCTTCTGGGATTATACCGTAAGGGTTTTTGGGGGGCAAGCGGCCTGTGCATTATCGGGCATACTCAACGACGTGGGTCTCCCGAATCACATGAACCTTAATCTCCCCGGGGTATTTAAGCTCCTGCTCTGTCCGTACCGCGATATCGCGGGCCATTTTCTTCGCTTCAAGGTCGGAAATCTTGTCCGGATAGACGAAAACCCTTATTTCTCGGCCTGCTTGGATCGCGTAGGCCTTTTCAACCCCCTCAAAGGATGTCGCGATGGCCTCAAGGTCGGCGAGCCGCCTCAGGTAGTTTTCCACCGTATCGCGCCGCGCCCCCGGGCGGCCTCCCGAGATCGCATCGGCGACCTGGACAATTACCGACTCTATTGTCTCGTATGGATATTCCTCGTGATGCGCCTGCATCGCCTTTACAACCCGCTCGTCAGCGCCGAATTTCTGCAGAATGCGGCGGCCGATCTCAACGTGCGTCCCCTGGACTTCATGGTCAACCGCTTTGCCGATGTCGTGGAGCAATGCGCCGGTTTTAGCGACGGCAACGTCGGCGCCCAATTCTTCCGCAAGCATACCTGCGATGTGCGCCATTTCAATTGAGTGCTGGAGAACATTCTGCCCGTAACTGGTGCGGAAATACAGCCGGCCGAGAATGGAAACAAGCCGCGGGTCAAGATTATAGGCGCCGCACTCGTATGCCGCTTGCTCTCCCTTTTCCTTAATGATGCGGTTGATCTCGTCGCGCGCCTTCGTCACGAACTCCTCAATGCGCGCCGGTTGGATGCGGCCGTCCAAAATGAGATTTTCCAGAGCGATGCGGGCGATCTGCCGCCGCACGGGGTCAAACGAAGAAATGACGACGGCGCCCGGCGTGTCGTCAACAATGAGCTCAACGCCCGCCGCTCGTTCAAAGGCGCGAATATTCCGCCCTTCCTTGCCGATGATCTTCCCCTTGATGTCATCGTTGGGAATTGAGACAAGCGACGTCATCACGTCATTCGGCACCGCATTGCCGAGACGATGAATGACCGTGGTCAGGATCTCCTTTGCGCGCTGTTCAAGGCGTTCATTCGCCGTATGCTCCAGCTTTTGAAGCCGGATAAGCAGGTCTTCCTCGCTCTGCCGCTCAAGCGCGGACAGTAACTCGTTTTTCGCCTCTGCGGCGGAAAGGCCGCCGACGCGTTCAAGCGCTTTTTGCTTTTCCGCCTCAAGCGCAAGCGCGCGCTCTTTGATGGTTTTTACCTCGTCAATTTTTGTCCTGACGCCTTCAACTTCTTTGTCAATGTCGCCCTGGCGCTTATCGAGCAATTCTTCTTTTTTGACGAGCCGCTCGCTCGTGCGTTTGAACTCGTCTTCCTTCTCACGCTCGGTGCGCCGCGCTTCCTCCGTTATCGCAAGCGCTTTTTGTTCCGCTTCCTCAAGAACCTCTTTTGCTTTTTCACGCGCCTCAAGCTCCATTTGCTTGACGGCGAGCTCAATAGAGCCGCGCTTTCCGAGCGAAACGAGCCAGCGCAAAAAATAACCGAAGGCAAGCCCGAAGAGGCCCGCCGTCCCCGCGATCAATATGAATAATTTTAAACTCATGGCACGTTGACGCGCCGTGCTCCGTACGAGCCGTTTCTGTCTGTTCGCCGCTCGTCATCGTGCGCGCGGCACGCGCGAGGCGGGTTATGCGCGAAAAGCGGTGTTTGAAAAAAACACCTGAAGAGTAAGTGGAAGAGAAAACAAAAACAAAAATCTCAGCGGGAACGCTTCTCGAACAACGAACGACAGAATCTGCTCTCGCAACACGATACGCGTGGTCATTACGCAGAGAGTCGGGCGGTTTTTCGCGTCATACAAGCAAACGGCATAAGAATCGTGTGCCTTCAAAGACGCCGAGGAACTGCCGTATCAGTGCACATTGGTAAAATGAAAAAAGAAAAAACGAACGATAAATCGAACCGATCTTTTCTGACTCTCGCATCATAGCATAACGCGGTTTTCTTGTCCACCGGCGGTTCTTTTACGCGAAAAACGGCGCTCCGAAAGGCGCCGTTTTTCGCGTGAACCGCATTCTGTTACTTTGAGTTTTTGGGCTTCAAAATCTCGTCAATAACGCCGTATTTCTTCGCCTCTTCCGCCGTCATGAAGAAATCGCGGTCAACGTCTTTCTCTATCTTTTCAAGCGACTGGCCGGTATTGTCCGCCAAAATTTTATTCAGATTGTCTTTCACGCGCAAAATATGCTTTGCGGTGATCGCGATGTCGGATGCCTGCCCTTCCGCGCCCCCCAACGGCTGGTGTATCATTACCTCCGCATTCGGCAAACTGAACCGTTTGCCCTTCGCGCCCGACGACAAAATCACCGAGGCGCCGGACGCCGCGATGCCGATGCAGATGGTTGAAACATCCGGCTTGATGTGCTTCATGGTGTCGTAAATCGCCATCGTCGCCGTGACGGAACCTCCGGGAGAGTTTATGTAAACATTGATGTCCTTCTTGGGGTCTTCGGATTCAAGGAACAACAGCTGCGCGATGACGATGTTCGCGACGTGGTCGTCTATCGGCCCGCCCAGAAAGACGATCCGGTCTTTCAAAAGCCGCGAGTAAATGTCGTACGCGCGCTCGCCGTACTGACTTTTTTCAATGACGGTTGGAATAAGAATGGTCATATGAATAAGTGTATAGTTTTTATTTTGCCTTTTACAGCGAATAATTCTTACGGAGTAAACTATACCATAACGAAGAAAAAAAGCAAGGCCCTGCGCTACGCGCCGGACGGGGCGGCTGTATCGCTCGCATCCCCTTGCGCGGGGGCAGAGGGGTCCTCAAGAAACTCAAAGACCATCTCGTTCGTCAGCGCGTGTTCAACGTACGCGCGCGCCCGCGCGGCGTCTGCGCCCGGATACGCGTCAAGGAGTTTTTGCGCTTCGCGCGCGGCATCGTCTTCTGCCGGATGAAGATGCTCCTTTGCCGCGATCTCCCCTATGACGAGCTGGGTCTTCACGCGTTTTACGGCATCGGCGCGCCATTCTTTTTTTATGTCGTCTTCGCTTTTGTCGGCGTGTTTGAAATAATCGTCCGGCTTCACTCCCGCAAGCGCAAGCTGGTCTTTGAATTGCGCCATCATGCGGGCTTGCTCGCTTGCGACGAGCACGTCGGGAACGGCGATGCCGGTCTTTTCAATAAGCGCGTCAATGACTTCAAGGCGCGCGCGGTCCTTTTCTTTCAATTTCTTTTCCTCGCGCAGATTCTCGCGGATTTTATTTTTGAAATCCTCCACATTTTCAAACTTTCCGACCTTTTTAACGAACTCATCCGTCAGCTCGGGAAGTTTTTCATCCTCCTTTTTTTCCTGCGGCTTGACGGGTTGCCCGTCGGGACCGAGAATCTCGTTCTCGTTTCTGTTTGATTCCGGACTCTTGCTCCCCGACCCCGCCGAAACTTTGCTTACTCGGGCAAAGTTTCGGCGGACTTCATCAAGTGTTCGCTCCACCTCTTCATCGGTAACCACGATAGGTTCCTTTTCCCGCGAAAAGATTTTTTCGGCGATTTTTTTATAGTCGGGGAGCGCAACGGACGGCAGCACCGCCGTTTTTATGCGAAATCCGAGCGGGTTGCCGCGGGCAAGTTTTGTTATCGCAACGGACGGCTGGCCGATCGCGTCAATTTTGTGTTCCGCAAGAAGGGTCGGATACACTGCGGAGAGCGCGAGCTCCGCCATTTCGTGGAGCACCGCGTCTTCGCCGAGTTTTTGCGTAAGAACATCCTCCGGCGCATGCCCCTTGCGGAATCCCGGGATCTCTGCGTTTTCGCCGAGTTTTTTTAACGCCCGCGCGCGGTATTTTTCAAAATCCTCTACCGGAATCTCGCCCGAGATTTCCACTTCGGAGTTTTCCAGTTGTTTGATTTCCGCATTGCTCATTAAGCAACCACTATATCACAAGAGGCCGCGTGGGGAAACACGTACGGCGATTGATTATTTAAAAAACTCTTTCAACTTTTTTCTGCCAGAACTACTTTTCCACCACAATTCCCGTTTTTTGGCCTCTTGTGAATTTGTAAATTTTTCGGATAGTAAGATTTTTAGTGGCCGTCTATATTTTGTCGCTTTTACTTCGCCATTATTATGTTTCTGTAAGCGATTATTTAAATCTTTCGTATAGCCGGTATATGTCCGCCCGTCCTTTGAGCTTAAAAGAACGTAAACAAAATACATAAAAATAGAGTGCGGGCCGCTCGCCCTGTGGGCGAAGCGAGCCCCGCAAAATTTTGCTCTGTAAAATTTTGCGGGATGGGAGAATCGGTCACGAGTTGCTAAGCCTTTTGTTTCGCTTTGCTCACAAAAATCTAAGCACTCTCGACCCCGCCTCGGCGACAAGCACTCCCCGCCTATCGGCGGGTCGTCTTGTATACCGCCTCCGGCTTTCGATTCTCCCATCCCTCTACAAAAATATAGTCGCCGGAAGCTTCGCATTCGTCTCCTTATTTTTATGCGGGATGGGAGAATCGAACTCCCGACCTCAGTTTGGAAAACTGATGTTATGCCATTTAACTAATCCCGCTCAAAATCAACTATACCACGACGCCCATCCACCACAAAACCCCGCCTCAAGGCGGGGTTTTGTGGCTAAATCAAGAGCAAAAATCACATACTGCTTCCTTCTTCTGCCGGCGCTTCCGGTGCCGCGGGGGTTTCGCCACCCTCTGCCGGTGTTGCTTCCATGCCGCCCTCTTGCGGTATGCCTTCTCCGTTCTGCGGCATGTTCTCTGTTTCTGGATTCATATTTTTAAAAAACCTGTTTTATGTAATGTAATTAGTTATGACCCGAGCGACGACCGCCATCGCAAAGCAGCACTCGAGCCCGTTGGTGGTAATACTTACGAAAACAACTCCGCAAAATTGAGTTGTTCCATAATTTAAAGTATAGCGTCGTGATATAATTGGTCAACCAACAGCGGAACAAATCTTTAAGAAGTCAACCTGCGATACCGTCGCGCGGCATCATTGACAATCGGCCGCCCGCGCTTATAGTGATGAAATTGCTCCGCCACCTCGCATGTTCTCATTTTTTCACAAACTTATAGAGAAAGTTTTTACGCTTGGCGCCGCCGTCGCGCTTATTTTTTTTGGAGCGCCGCAGGAGATTCCGCAACCGATAAATAGCGGGGATTCGTTCCCCAACTATGCGGCCGTTTCCACCGTTCAAAGAAACGACGCCGCGGCAACGGCGACCGAGACGCCGCCCGTCGCCCTCCGGCAAGAGAAAACGCCTGAACCCGAAATCGCGCCATTACCCGTTTCGGATGTCTTGGAAGAAGCCGCCTCCGAACCCGCTTTTTCTCCCGCGCTTATTGACGCGCTCCTTGCCCGTATCCGCGAACCGCAACACTCTGTCCGCATCAACCAGAGAGAACTTAACGAATACGCGCGCACTGCCGTCGTCAACATTTTTTGCATTTCAAAAGCCGGCGGGCTCTTTGAGCCGCTTTCCGGCAGCGGGGTTGTCATTGACCCGCGCGGCATTGTTCTTACGAACGCCCATGTCGCCCAGTATTTCCTTCTCAAGAAATATCGCGGCGTTGAAAACTTTATTGACTGCGTCATCCGCACCGGAAGCCCGGCGCGCGCCGCATACCGGGCGGAACTCATGTTCCTGTCCGGCAATTGGGTGAGGAACAATGCCGCGCTGATCGGACGCGACAATACGGAAAGCTCCGGCGAGAACGACTTTGCGCTTCTTCGCATCACCGGACCGACGACAAATGAGGCGGCGTTTCCCGCCATATTCCCCTATCTCGCGCCCGCCGTCAAAACCGACCGCGATTTAAAAAATCTTCCGGTCTTGCTCGCAAGCTATCCGGCGGGTTTCTTGAGCGGCCTTACGACAAATAACGGCCTGTGGCTCATTTCAAGCACGGCGCTCGTAAATAACGTGTACACGTTCCGCGAAACCGAACCGTACACTCCCGATATGGTCGGAGTCAACGGGCCGGTCGGCGCGCAGGAGGGGTCATCGGGCGGCGCGATCGTAAGTTCGGAAGACGGCTCGTTGGTCGGTCTCATCGTTACGCGCTCAGACGGCGCAACGACCGGAGAGCGGGAGCTGCGCGCACTGACTTTTTTTCATATCAACGAAAGTATTGAGGCGGAAACCAGCAAAACGTTTACGCAATTCCTCCAAGAGGACCCCGTGCTGACAACGGAAATCTTCCAGCGCACGCTTGCGCCGCACTATACCGGCCTTCTTGAGCGTGCACTTGACAAAAAATGATTCAATACTCCGAGCTATTTTTTGTTTGACGCTTCAAAAATAAACGCGTTACTGTTAAGGAAGAAGGAAGCGGCTTGAAGAGGCGGGTTTGACAATGCGGTTTCTCCAACTTCTCGCGGCGGGGCTCATTTCTCTCTCCGTTCCCATCACTTCCGCCGCGGCGGAAGAACTCGGATGCGGCGAGCGTAAAGAAATACTCAGATCCTTGAAAGAATTTGGCGAAGAAATTGTCGGCCAGGGTGTGAGAATCGCCGTTAACGAACGCGCAGAAAAAGAGTGGGGTGCACTCGTGACCATCACGGCGGCGCCGTGGGAAAAAGACGGCACATTTTCCATCCTCGGAACGGAACCGTCCACAAAAAAAGAAACGTGTCTGGGGAAGACGGGGCGTTACTGGAAAACGCTGGACACTCGTTCGCGCGAGCGTTTGCGCAATATCTTCCCCGCGCTTTTTGCGGACACAGACACGGTCTCCGGAGGGTTTGTTGACGAGAGCTTCATGCTGCTCCTCATTGTGCATAGCGACGGCGTATGGGAGTTTCGTCGGCTGTTCGCGCAGATGATGTTTGATCTGCCCCCCGACGTCATTTTGAGCGGCGAGGGGTGGGAGTTCATTCACGACGGCAACGGGAACGGGGGCGGGTTGTGAACGACGCCCCGTTGCAATACGCGGAAAATAGCCCCTTCGTACGGACGGCCTCTCACGCAGGCAGAGAGGCCTTTTTTTGAAGCGGCGCATGCCTTTTTTGTTGCTTGACAAAAGGCATGCAATATGCTACTCTTTAAAGAGATTTGACAGCCTCTCCTCAGCGCTTGCATGTTGGGGAGAGAAACGCAACCGCTTCCCGATTGTAATCGGGAAGCACACCAGAGGAGAGACCAATGAGGTTCATGATGAGGTTCTTCGGGCTCGCAATACTCGCGATCCCGATCGTGTTCTTCCAGTCCCCCGCGGGTGCGTTCACCTGCGGGGAGCAGGATACCATGGACAGCGTCCTGCGAGCGGCTGAAATGAAGCCGCTCGCGTGGGGGATGGTCGACGAGGGCGTCCTCATTGATATTTACACCTCCCCCGCGGGGAGGTTCACACTCGCGGTCCGCGATCCATCATCGGGCACCCTCTGCCCCATGACGGCCGGGGAGGGGTGGCGCGAGATGACCGCCGCCGAAGCGGCGGAGTATCTCGGGAAAGCGGCCCCGAACGGAACCCGACTCTACGCCGCCGTGGCGGAGGCGGGTGTCGGCCCAAGTCCGGCGACCGTCGTCCTCACGGTCGCCGACGGGTTGTGGAAGGTCGTGCTGCATATGAGGACCGGCATGGCCTTCCCGCTCTTCGCGGGAACGGTCTGGGAATTCGTCGCGCCGGAGGCCGACGACGGGGTCAAACGCATCTAGGAGGGGTCCCCATCCATGCCAAACGCGACCTAACGCCCCCTTACGAGTAACTCGTAGGGGGGCGAACTACGTTATGGGGGCTCGCATTACTGCGCGCACGATTCCCGCGCGGTTTTTAAGCCGCCAAAGTATACGCGCCATTGCCTGATTTTCGCAAAAACTTCTCCGCCTCAAGCGCGCGTAACTGCGTGAGGACCCGTTTTTTGTCGGCGCTCACGCGCCGTGTAATTTCTTTCTCGGCCAGCGGGGAGGAATTAAGCAGTATGCGGAGAACCGCCCCCCTGATCTGCCTGTCAGAACCTTCAAAACGCGACTGTTTTGCATAGTGCGCGCTCCTGCGCGACGGATTCCGATGTTTTTGTTTTAAATACGCTCCATAATCCATCAGCGCATAGAACCACTCCCGTGGATTTTTCCCATCCATCGTCTCCGCGACCAGCAATAAAATATCTCGGTCGCACACCCCGTCGCACGACACACTAACATACTGCAGTATGTTAGTGTGTCGTGCGGCTGTTTTTGGTCTCGCTCTCGTAAAAAAATGACGAATGAAAACCGCTCGTATGTTTGTCTCAATAAACGGTGTTGGCTCGTTCCAAGCAAACGCTCTGACGGCGGCGGCGGTCGCGGGGCCGATGCCGGGCAGTGTCTTTAATATTTCAAAACTGCGCGGCAGACGGCCGCGGTATTTTTCGGAAACGACTTTTGCGAGGCGATGGAGATGAAGCGCGCGGCGGTTGTAGCCGAGTCCGCTCCAGAGGCGAAGCACTTCCGACTGCGGCGCGCGCGCAAGCGCCTGCCATGACGGAAATTGCCTCACGAACGCCGGATATTTTTCCAAAACTCGCGTAACCTGCGTCTGCTGGAGCATTATTTCCGACACGACGATTTTGTATGGGTTGAGTACGTTTTTACCCTTCCGTAGCTTTCTTTGACCTTCCGAAGCCTTGCGCAAAGGAGGTAGCGTAGGAGGGCGCCACGGAAGCGTATGCCGCCCATGTTTTTTGTAATAATCCCAGACTGTTTTTTGAAACGCCCGTTTTTGCCCTGCGGATAATTCCATGCTCCACAGTATATCACGCGCCAACCGCTCTCTTTTCTCTCTATGACACGTACCCCGCCCACAAAACACTCCAACTATCTTTTGTTGGAGTGTTTTTGAATGCTTAGTTGCAATACAACTTTATGACGTGATTTATTGGAATAACACCGGGATTTCCAGCGCATCATCGTTTTCGGGAAGTCCCGAAGGATTGTCTTTGCGGAGAATGAGCGCGCCGCGTTTTGAAAAATCGCCGATGAACTCCGGCTTTTCAAACTCAATCGTGCCGCGGAACGGCACGAAATCCTCCGTCATCCAATTTACCCCGCCGCCGGCGGGATCACCTTGCGCTTCCGCGTATGACTCTGCGATGATCCTTCCGTCCCAGTCAACAAGCACGAGCGGAAACGTTGCTTCAAAAAACCAATACCCTCTCGCCTCTCCCGTAACCTCAAGCGGACTCGTTATGGCCGCACCGGGCCGAGGCGAATCAAGACGAATCAAGTCGGCTTTTTCCAATTCGTTACTGACACCGGGCGGAGTTGAAGTACCGATATCTTCCGTGAATGTTTTGCCCCTCGCCACGCACTGTCGCGGGTATGATTCTGCGACCGGATTTCCGGCTGCGACGCACGTGTCAAAATCAACCACGGCAATGCGCGAAGAAGACGGAGTGCTGTTCTTTAAAACTTCACGCACAACCTGGAGCCCCCACGCAACGACGATGAGGACGAAAATGAGCGCAAAAACGGCGATTTCTTTTCTCAAACTCATAATTTTTCGGGCGAGTCCTGCGCAACGGCGTTTTTTATGATCTCAATATTGCAACTTGCGTGCTCGCGGCACCACTGTTCGCATTCTTCCGCGATCTTTCTCTCGCGGTACGCAAGACCGCACGCCTCGCACTGATAGAGCGTCTCATTACCGGACGAAATTTCTTTTACCATACGCGTTCAGTATACCACATGAACATGACACATGATCGTACGCGCAACAAGTGGCTCCGCCCAACGGTTATAGTGTTATACATTAAGGAAAGACGTACCTCATACTTGACGGAGAGTGCGTATGACAACACAACCTCTCATTCTCTGGTTTGAAAACGCTTCTCGTGAACACGTCTCTCTTGCCGGCGGCAAGGGCGCGAACTTGGGCGAGATATACCGGCGCGTGGCATCGCTTAATGTGCGGGCAACGAACGGTTTTATCGTAACGACAGCTGCGTGGCACGCGTTTCTTGACGCCAACGCGGGACTCCGCGAAAAAATCGTTGCTCACCTCTCGCATATTGACTTTGAAAAGCCCGAAACGCTCCAGACCTACAGCTCATATATCTGGAACGACCTGGCCAACGGCGCCGTGCCCCCCGAGGTCGTTCGTGCGATCGAGGAAGCGTATGACGCTTTGGGCGCTTTTTACAACCTCCCGTACGTTGACGTCGCCGTCCGCTCCTCGGCCGCGCAGGAAGACAGCCATAGCGCGTCCTTTGCCGGCCAGCATAAGACCTATTTGAATATCCGCGGGAAGCATAGCGTCATTGAGCATGTCCACCAATGTTTCGCGTCGTTCTTTACCGAACGCGCGATCTCGTACCGCCACGAAAAAAATCTCCTCGCATTTCCCGACGATGGCATTGCGGTCTTGGTGCAGAAGATGGTGCGTTCCGACAAAGCCGCAAGCGGCGTCGCATTCAGCCACGAACCGCTGACGCAAGCGCCGTATCTCGTTTCCATCCAAGGAGCGTGGGGACTCGGCGAAGCGATCGTCAGCGGCTCAATGACGCCCGACTCGTTCACGGTCATGAAGTCGCCGCAGGCGGGTAAATGTCTCGTTATTCAGGACAAGACCCTCGGTTCAAAACTGCGCAAGATCGTTTATGATTACCGCGACCGCGGGTCGGTGCGGGAACTGCCGACGTCAGACAACGAACGGTCCTCCTTCTGTCTCTCCGACGACGAGGTCAGAGATCTGGCGAGCGCCATTATCGCGATCGAGCGATATTACGGCTACCCCGTTGACGTTGAATGGGCAAAAGACGGCGACGGCGCGGAGATCGGCACAGGGAAACTCTTCATCGTGCAAGTGCGTCCGGCGACGTCGCTCCGCGACCCGCTTCGCATTGAATCGGTGCGGGTGGCGCGCGGGCATCAGCCATCCGTGCTTTTGTCGGCAATGAGCGCAAGCCCGGGCGCAGCGGCCGGAAAAGCGCATTTCATTGAGTCGCCGCATGAACTTCATGTGTTCAAGCGAGGCGGTGTGCTTCTCGCGCGGAAAACGGACCCTGATTGGCTTCCGGCGATGCGTATTGCGAGCGCCGTAGTAACGGACGAAGGCGGCAAGACGTCGCACGCGGCGATCGTTGCGCGCGAACTCGGTATCCCGTGCATTGTCGGCGCCGGCAACGCGACGCGCGCGCTTGACGGCCGTGATATCACCGTTGACTGCAATCACGGGGAAAAAGGACTCGTGTATGACGGCCTGATACCGCTTGAAAAAGACGACATTGACCTTCGTCCAACCATTGAACAGAAAAAGAAACTCATAACGAGAGTGATGTTCATCTTGGGAGACCCGCTTTCGGCGCAGTTGTTCCACTTTTACCCGAATGACGGCATCGGTCTCGCGCGGCTTGAGTTCATTTTGGAAAACCTCGTGCAGATCCACCCGCGCATCGCGGTCGGCGAGAAAATTTCCGAGCTTTCAGGCGAGGAACGGCGGCGTCTCGCCGCTCTTGCCGCCGGCTATCCGAACGTGCGGGAGTATTTCATTGAAAAACTCACCGACGGCATCGCGCATCTCGCCGCGGCGGTTCACCCGTCGCCGGTCATCGTCCGCTTTTCCGACTTCAAGTCAAACGAATACCGCGGGCTCTTGGGCGGGCGGCTCTTTGAGCCCGAAGAGGAGAACCCAATGCTTGGTTTCCGCGGCGCATCCCGCTACTATGACGCCTCGTATCGCAACGCGTTCCAACTTGAATGCGAGGCGGTGTGCCGCGCGCGCAATGACCGCGGGTTTGAAAACGTCGTTGTCATGGTCCCGTTCTGCCGGACCGTGGAAGAGGCGCGGCTTGTATCGCAGGAAATGGAGAGCGGCGGACTCAAGCGCGGCGACAACGGGCTTATTTCCTACATGATGGTTGAGATACCGTCCAATGTGCTCCTTCTTGAACGGTTCGCGGAGTATTTTGACGGCTTCTCCATCGGCTCAAACGACCTGACCCAGCTTACGCTCGGCGTTGACCGCGATTCGGGCGCGCTCGCGCGCGTCGGCGATGAACGGAACGACGCGGTGCGTATGTTGATCAAGTTGGCTATCAAAAAAGCGCGCGCGCTCGGCAAGCCGATCGGTTTGTGCGGACAGGCGCCGTCTAATTTCCCCGAGTATGCGGATTTTCTCGTTGAGTGCGGCATTACTTCCATTTCCGTCATGCCGGACGCGATCCCGCAAACGATAGCGAACGTATTGAAAGCGGAAGAAAGAGTCGGGCGCGCGAAACCAACTCCGCGCGAATGGCGATAAGAACCATCCATCCCGCCAACGGCGGGATTTTTTACTGGCTCATCGGGGCAGGGTCCGAGGAATCTCTATTGCAGTAACAATACGGCGGCGACAACAAGGAGAAAAAAGATAAGCCATGCCAGAGTAGCGAGGAGCAGCGCGAGGGCCTCTTTTTTAAGACCGGCCAGATAAAGATGGAGCGGTTTCCCCAGTACCAGAAGGCCGGTAACGGTAGCCGATATGATAAAGAGAAGGAGCATAAAGACGGGGATAAACAACATATCCTCAATATCTCCAAAAATCCCTTTTGTGTTTGAAAGAAACAACGCTATCGCGGATACATAGATAAAAACACCCGCGGCGTTGATAAAACTTTTCAAAAAATACTCTGATTTTTCCATAAATTCTTTGCGTAGGTGCGCAATGGACCTGGGGGGAATCGAACCCCCGCTTCGGCAATGCGAATGCCGCGTAATGCCACTTTACTACAGGCCCTTCAACCGTCGTTCCGTCAATTACATATTTTGTCCGTACGCCGATCGGAGTGCCGGGATATCTCACATCTCGGAAACCCACGGTTTTCCGACCCTCGTTCCGCGCAAAGCGCGGGACTCGGTGCCTTCCTCCACGGGGAACTCCCGTTCCCCGACCCCCTCCCGTTCGATTCTGCAGGGACTTTGTCCGTACGCCGATCGGAGTGCCGGGAATCGAACCCGGTCTACACCCTCCCGAAGGGTGCGTACTACCGGTATACTACACTCCGAAAATTTTAATGCGGGGTCTCGTCATTGTTCCCCGATGGGCACTACAGGGCTCGAACCTGTGACCTTACGCGTGTGAAGCGTACGCTCTAGCCAGCTGAGCTAAGTGCCCCTCGTTTCGCACAAAGAATAGCAAAAAGTTTGCAATTTCACAAGAAAAAATCCCGCTGTCGGCGAGATGGGGTGAGTTCTTTTAAAAACAAAAAACGGCGCCGAAACGCCGTTACTGTTCCCCCAACGCGACTTCCATTCTTACGCGTCTTATGCGGAAAATCCGAGGTTCCGGCGTTTGTGCTGTTCAACGGCAAGCCGCAGAGAGTCGTAACGCTCGCCAAAGACAACGCCAAGCCGCTCCTTGTTCTGCGAACGGAGAAAACCGTCAAGCGCTTCCATAAACTGCGCCCATCTGAGATCGGCACTGCCCGTGTATCCCATGGAGATACGAATGAGCCCGCGCGAGATGCCCGCATGCTCAAGGTCATCATCCGAAAGCTCGCTTGATGTTGAACTCGCCGAGCACGACATGAGCGTGTCGTGGTATCCCAAGCTGACGGCGATGTAGCCGAAGCCGACACGCTGGAGAATGTTGAGAAATTGCTCCGCGAGGTCCGCCTCCTTGAGGTCTGTGTAGAGCATCCCGCCGGCGCCAAAACGCGTATTGCGGATTTTTTCAAACACGCTGAAGTTCGGGTGCGTTCTTAAGCCGGGGTACACAACGGGGATACCGATATCAAGGAGCCGCAGTGCAAACACCAGCGCATGCCTGCCGTGAGCAGCCATCCGGATGGGGAGCGTGCTCAATGCTTGATAGATGTCAAAGGCAACGCGCGGGTCCATGGTGGGGCCGGTAAGCATCAGCGGCCCTGATTGCGGGTCCATTAATTGCTGGAGCAGATCGCGGTTGCAGCAAATGACACCCGCAATGACATGCGACGTGCCGTTCACGAATTTCGTCAAACTGTGAAGCACTATGTCCGCGCCATACAGAGCGGGAGTTACGAGAAGCGGAGTGAATGTGTTGTCCACGACGAGTTTGACGCCGTGCCGATGCGCGATCTCGGCAAGACGCGGCAAATCCGCGACTACGAGTGTCGGATTGGAGAGCGTTTCCACAAAAAGCATCTTCGTATTTTTCGTGAACGCCGCCTCAACCGCTTCAAGATTCGTGATGTCAACCCAGCTGGTGGTGATGCCTGACAATCGCGGCAAAAGGCGTTCAAACAACGCGAAGGTGCCACCGTACACCGTGTTTGAGGAAACGATGTGCTCGTTTTTGCCGCACAGACCGGCGACGACGGTAAAAATACTTGCCATTCCGCTTGATACCGGATATGCGGCTTCTGTGTTTTCCATTGCCGCGAGCATGCGGCCAAGCGCGAGCACCGTCGGATTGATGTGCCGCCCGTAGAGATAGCAATCCTCATCAGGGCCAATTTTGCCGCCAAAAATATCCGCGAGCTTCGAAGCGTCAAGAACGGTGAATGTCGTGCTCTCTTCAATGGATGGATTGATGCCGCCGAACTCGCCGAACACATGCCGCGCGCGCGCAAGCGCTTCCGCAGGGTCAAATCTATTGAGGAACATGGCGGTTTCCTCGTTTTTTTCAGTCCGATCTCAACCCAAAATACCACTAGTTTTGAATGGTGTCAAAAACAAAAACCGATGCATTAACAAATCACATCTGCCTTGTTGAAAACTTGTTGCGTGATTACTTGTATAAAAATAAAGACAGATCATGACCGTAGCTTTTTGCAGCTCTTCAAGCGCTCCTCAAAAAATGAGACGGTTTTTTCCCCGAAGATATCAACCGCTTCCTTACGGTTGAGCTCCCCTTTGTTGCCATCGTAATCCCAAGCCAGTATTTGTGAAAACCGCCGACCGCCATCGTCCGATTCATACTCATATTCATGGGTCACCTTGCCAACGGCTCGATATCTAATCCAATCTATTACTTCTTCTCTGTCACAGTAATCGTAGTGGGGACATTGCACCCCGTCAATGGTCTTGTATCCGACTATTTTCGGCCGCGTCCCAAAGAAAACGCCGAGGAGATATTCTCTTCCCCTTACATCGAAAACGGCTTTTGAAAAAACCCTTCCTCTGACCACAGAAAAACCCAAATTTTCGGGACCATGACAAGAATCCCGTTTGTTTTTCCTGTTCTCGTTTCTCTTTTTAAGATACCGGCAAAAATGTTGAGTCGGCATAATCACTCTTTAAACATCCGATGCCTAGTGATTATCGGGTGTTCAAAAAGGGAGCGGAGCGAAACAACAACGCGTTCCGCATCCGCAAGAACAAAAAGGAGGATGGTGGAAAAACCAATCGGCGGGGCTAGGCAAATGCGCGGACGCATCGCCGTACCCGCATGACACCAGACCCGAGAAACGGTGTTTCCTCGGCGGCAGCTTTCGCTTCCCCCGGCCCCCATCCGCTTATTACGCGAATTACGGGACTGGAAAAGTTTTGTTAAGCGACGATTGGATTCCCCGCCGCGACACGCTTTCACGTATCGGCGGAGGAGCCAATCGTGAATTATATGAACAAATCCTTATCCTCTTCTCTCCCTCAGTGCAACGCCACTGAGGTGCGGTCATACATGTCCTTCGGATGCTCGGCGCTTTCGCCGTTATGATAGGCGAGCGCCTGTTCGACGAAACGGCGCGCCGCCGCCTCGCTCTCCTCGCACCCGATGCAAACAATTTCATCGCCGTCATCGTCGTGTCGAACGATGACGGCGGACCATTCGCCCCGCTCGGGGGAGAAGGAAACCAACGAGATGAGCATCTCTACTCCTCTCCTCCATCATTTTCAAAAAACTTAACCTCTGTCTCCGCGCCCTATTCGCTTATTCGTACGAATAAGACGCGGAGAAAAGGTGGTCTCATTTTGCATCCCCTTACCCCACAAAAAACTCGGGGGGTAGATGCACGGGGGAGACCAAAATTTCCCCGACCTTTGTTAAAAAAGAGAACTTCGCCCCGCGGTCTCGCCCGTGCTTATTTTTTCACACGGGTTCCCCGCTCACGCCCGGGCCGGGCGGTGCCTCACACGCGCCGAACCTCATAGGTGGAGATACCGGCAACAAACTGCCGGACCTCCTCGAGGGTGAGCTCGCGCCCGCGGATCTCGGGAGGAACCCGCAGGGTGACTTCGGTCACCCTCCAGGTCTCCGCCGCAAGCCAAAGCGGCATGACGCCGATGGCGTGCTTGCCGCGGACGTCCTCGACTATCGCGTGTTCGATGACGCGGTCGTCCGCGCCGACGAGTCCCCGCTCGCGCAGGTACTCAACAAGTGCCCGGTGGCGTGTGATGACCACCCGCTCCACCGGGACTTCGCAGACATCTCTCCACGTCTTGCGTCCCAAACCGGGGACGCTCAGGAAAGCTGCCTCGCCCATCGAGCGAGCTTGCTCGATGGTGACGCCCGCCCGCGCGAGGGCCTTCGCCAGGGCAGTAGGCGTCGTCGTCAAATTCAAATCTTTCTTCATTCTCCGTCTCCTTTGCTTGAGCCAACGACCCGGTGTCACTGGCTCAAGAGAGGTGCCCAGATTTTCGCTGAGCACAAAAAAAAAAAGAACAAAAAAATGGTGTTCGGTTCCGGCATCGCGCGATGCCGATTGGGGTGGTTTCCCTACCCTAGCCCGTGCCTACCTCCCAATACTGTAGCAGGTCACCCGAACACATGGCTAATCGTGCTCCTTTGGTGGGGCCTTTGCAACTCCACCGCCGGTTTCCCGCATCTTGCCGGTACTGGTCACGGCGCGGGGCACAAGAGGGCCTTGCACGACATTGCCGAACCGGACTTTGAC
>JACOWN010000002.1 GCA_016176785.1 Parcubacteria group bacterium
GTTTGGGTTTTTTATTTTGGAACAACTGCTCCACTGGCACCATGCTCACACGCGCGCGAACGACGCCTGCCCGAATTGTCCGGAGCCGACCCAGCCGCTCGGCTATATGATCCTCTTCTCCGACGGCTTTCACAACTTTCTTGACGGCATTATCATCGGCATCAGTTATCTTGCGGGGCCCGAAATCGGCATCGCGACGACCATCGCGATTATTCTTCACGAAATCCCGCAAGAAATCGGCGATTTCGGCGTTCTGCTTCACGCGGGGTTCTCGCGGGCGCGCGCGCTCTTCATGAACTTTCTCTCTGCGCTGACGGCGTTCGCGGGCGTCACGCTCGCGCTTGTCGCCGCGGCGAGCGCAGAGGCATTCGCGCTCTGGGTCGTGCCGATCGCCGCGGGAGGATTCATCTACATCGCGGTCGCCGACCTGGTGCCCGAACTTCGGAAAACCAACGCGCCAAGCATGCTCGTTCTTCAGTTGCTCGCGATCGGAGCGGGAGTCGCGGCGATGTACGCGCTCCGCGTTCTTGACGCATAACCGCCCGCGAGCGGCGCAAGGGCGATTCTCCTTACAATAAACAATCCCGCTCCGAGCGGGATTGTTCGTACATAAATAAATATGTTCTTCTCCTTGCGCGCGTTACCGCTTTTTCATCGCCACTTCCAGTTCGCGGCGTAGCCGCTCAAACTCGGTTTGCGCGTGCGTGATCTCACTCGCAAGCGTCGTCACTTCCCGTTCAAGCGCCTGAAACTCTTGCTCCATTCGCTCCGCTTCGCGGCGCTTCTCATTGAGCCGCGGCTGCATACGTTCAAGCATCCGTTTTTTCTCGCGATGCGCTTCTTGTTTTCGTTCAAGCTCGCGCTCAATTTCCCGCAATGATTGGGCGATGTCCAGTTGTGCCATAGCAATACTATACCATTTTCCCGTCGCCAAAAAAACAAAGGCCGCGTCAAGCGCGGCCACAGGGGTGGACGAAGGAACAAAAATTAAATCGGCTGGCGTGTAGCGGACTGCGCTACCCTTTCCCTTGAAAGGCGTATCTACGGCCTCGCGCTCCGGCGGCAAAAGCCTTTTGCTTTTTGGGCTAAAGAACCCCTAAGCGGCTATCGCAGACCAGCCGTACTGCATATTCTACAACAAAATCCGAGAACCGTCTGTGGATAAGCCGCGGTTCAAATGGAAACGCTATATTCCCGCGCTCCCCTTCAGTTCTTTCCTGACCTCCATCCAGAGTTTGCCCAGATGATTTTCTCCGTCCTTGTCCGGCCCCCACCCCCAATACGCATCGCGCCATGAATTCTCAATAAGTTCTTTGTCGCCCGATTCCAACAATTTTTTCTTTACATAGGGATGCTGCGCGACTTTTGCCCGCAGAATTTCCTTCATGACTTTGAGTTTAATGTCGTCCCAGTTCTCCGGATATTTGTCTCTGTTGGCGTAAGCCAACTTGAGGGCGTCATGCGCGGAGCGTGTCGCCTTCAGTTGTCTAACGATCTCCGGATGATCCGTGAACTTTTCGGAGTGATACGCGTGTTCGGAAGTCATCCACAGTTCGCCGTTCCACTCAAGTTTAAAAGAGGAAAAATTGGAAAATACATAAAATTCCTGTTCGTAAAAAAATATCTGTTTTTCGTTGTCGAGCCCGTGCATACTACTCGCTCAATGTCCGTTTTAAAATATTTTTGAGCTGGTCGTGGCCATAACCACTTTTAAGAAATATCTCGCGGGCTTCTGCGTCTCCCTTGTTTATAAAATATTCGTAATGAATAAGTTGGAGCGGTCTTCGTTTTTTTGTAGAGGTTACTTCACCTCGGGCGTGCTGTTGTAATCTTCGTTTGAGATTATTGGTTTGGCCAATGTATAACTTTTTATCTTTCATGCTCAGCAGGACGTAGGCGTAAAATTTCTCTTGGCCCATAGTTTTAAAACGTCTGACGTTTCAAAAATTAAAAATATATAAGAAAGATTGACGGCCGCGTCGAACGCGATACGTCAAACCTCGGTAAAACCTCGTTTGACGAGGTGCCTAGAGGGATTCGAACCCTCGCTGCATCCTCCATAGGGATGTGTGCTAGCCATTACACCATAGGCACCATGTGCGCACAAAAAAATGCTTGAGCGTTCATATCCTACCACACAAAACATGCAAAGAAAAGCAGGAAAAAACGGCTCGCGCGAGCCGTTTTGAAAAAAAATTATATCGTGTCCTTATCGTGCAAACGCCGGTACACATCCTCCGCGTTTTTTGAGAATGTACGAAGCCGATCGCGCGCCGCAGTGTACACCTCCTGGGGATGAACGCCCGTCAAGATCCTGACGCCATCGTCAAGCGTCCCGATCGCCCAGACGGCAAACTCTCCGCGCGCCGCGGACTCCACGATGTCGTCGCGAAGCATGAGGTGCGCGGCATTTTGGCGGGGAATGACGACGCCGCATCCCGCGGTGAGCGCTTTCTGCGCCTTAAGGCAGTCAAAGAACCCCTCTATTTTTTCATTCACGCCCCCGACCGGCTGGACCGAGCCGCGGAGATCCATTGAGCCGGTAATGGCGACACATTGCCGGATCGGCATATCGGCGATGCTCGAGAGAATCGCGAAAAACTCGGCGAGCGACGCGCTGTCTCCGTCAACCATGCCGTAGGTCTGCTCGAACGAAAGATGCGCCTCAAGCGACAACGGCGTGTTCTGCGCAAAGCGGTTTTTCAGAACCGCTTGGACGGTGCGGTCCGCTTTGTCAAAAATATCTCCACCGAGATTGGAAGCCCGATGTATGTTTATGATGCCCGGCCGCCCCATATTGACGCTTGCGGTGATGCGGGACGGAAAACCGAACAACGCATCGTGGCGCGACAGGACGTAAAGACCGTTCACCTGGCCCACTTCTGCGCCCCGCGTCTCCACGAGAATAGTGCCGTCTCGAATCGCGTTTTGGATATATTCGTAGACGAACCCCGAACGCCAGAACTGCTCGCGGAGCGTCCTCCGTATGTGCGTTTCCGTAATTGCCGCCGAGGATTCTTTCTTCTCCTTCAGGGCAAAAATTGCCGCTTGCCGGATGACCGTTTCCAGGCGCTCAAAATCAGTTGAGAAACGGCCTTGATGCTCCGCGAGACGGCTTGCGTGTTCCATAAGCGCCCCCAACGCATCGCGCGAAAGCGGCGGCAATGTCTCGTGTTCGGTGAGGTGAACTGCCCAGCGGGCATACGCCTGTGTTTGCGCAGCCGTCCTGGCGACAAACGGCGCGATATCCGCGCGGATTTTGAAGAGGTCTGATACCTCGTTCCCGTCAACCGCTTCCAAATACTCAAGCATCCAGCGCGACCCGAAAAGAATTACGCGGACATTGAGCGGTATGGAAACCGGCTGGAGCGGTGGCGCGTCCAAACCCGCGAGGGAGTACGGAGTTTCAATGGTGACTTCCTGTTGCCTCACGCACCGCTTCAAAAGAAGCCATAAGCCCGCAACGGAAAAAAGGTCTTTCACGTCTACGATGAGGTAGCCGCCGTTCGCGCGCGCAAGCGCTCCGGCGAACATGCGCGTGTGGTCCGTATAGTACGCCCCCATGACTACTGTCCGTTCAATGCCGCCGACGAGGTCGGCAATGGACGAAAGCGGCTCCGCCACCACCGGCGACGAAACCGTCTCGCTGTTGTCAACGAACACATTCACCTTCCAGGGAAGAAATTTATCACCGACGGGGAGTGCGCCGAACGGATTGTTATTCGTTCCCTCATCGTCTTTGCCGCCGAAAATCTCGTAATGTTCAAGGGAATGTTCTTTGAGACCTTTAAGGTAGCGAGCAACGGTTTCGTCGTCCTTCACTTCACTGAGACGCGTTTTTTCAAAGATGCGTTCAATGACGTCGCGCGCGGCTTCGCGCTCAAGCGTCTCATACGCCTCGCGCACATCAAGCGACCGCTTGCCGAGCTCGCGTGTGTACTTCTGAATGAGGACCATGAACGACTCTCTGTTTTGAGCGTGTCTGAGCCGCTCTTCCTCGGGGAGGCGTCCATAGTCCTCCTCAAGCATTGCTTCCGGCTGTTCGTCCGCCGCCTTTTGCTTTCGTTCGCTTTTTTCCGCACGAAGCGCAATGTTGATCGCGCCGTTCGTAAAGTCACCCTCCGCGATCCATCCAAGCCGGTTTCCTTCTTCGACTATTGCGCGTTGCTGCTTTTCAATCCACGCGAGATGCCGCTCGCGCACTCGCGCCTTTCCTTGAAGCACGGCGTCGCTTCGCACCGCTTCCGGCACCAGTTCAACGAGCTTTTGCAAAAGACGGTGCATCTTCCGGCGGAATGTCTGGCCGCCGCCTTTCATGATCGGGACGGGGAGCGGCATGCGCGGCGACAAAGCGTCATAGACATAGCACCAGTCGCACGGAGCCGGCCGCTTGATGTTTTCCTTGACGAGCGCCTCTTTCAAAAACTCTCCAACGGTCGCGAATCCCGCCGGCCCCGAAAGACCGACGACGGAGATGTTGTGGTACGGGTCTTCGGTGGATATGCCGAGTTTGAGCGCCTCAAAAAACCGGTTCTGACCGAGCCCGATAAAGGCGAGCTCCTCGGGGCTCTCTGCCGTTTCCGGCGGGTCGCCGCCGATCTCGTCTTCACTGCATCGCTTCAAAAGCAGTTCCGGCGAAAGAGGAACGGGCGTTGACGTCGTCATTGGTGTCCTCTCGCACAAACCCCTGTTCCGAGTATATAGGGAGCGGCAACCACACCGCAAGGAAACATAAAAGGACGGTTAAAAAAACCGCTCAAAAAAGAGCGGCCTAGGCGCTCGTCACTCGGCTTTTTTCTGCCGGTACTTGCGCGTGCTCAATATCTTTTTTCCCCTGACCACCAGATCGGAAATATCAAGTTCTTCGTCTTCCTTCTTGTTTTCCGCTTCGGGGGGAGCTTCTTTTTTTGCCTTGGCGGCAGATCTCTTCGTTCGAGACACCTGCGTTTTTTCCATGACGGCCTCCGTGCCGTGTCCTCTTGGGAGGATGGCGTAAAACGACCCTTCGCGCTACCCCGATGTTCCATGCACGCCGTTCAAAACATCGGCATGCCAACCCGCGGGAGCAAGCAGGGGGTTTGAAAGCGGATAGTACAGTATTCCGCCCGTGTTCAATGTGTAAAAAGTGACATTGTCCCAATCAATGTTCGCGTGCTCGGCAAGCGGGCGATTCTCCATGAGTGTCTGCATGAGAGCCCCTCGCGCAAATGCGCGCGTATCCGTCGGCGGATTTTTGGTTGCGCGAAGAATATCCGCGTCGGATACTATCCGCTTTTCCGGCCATTTTTCCCGAAGACGCGACTGGATGGTGTTCGGACCGAGCGCGTGGTATTGGAGGTCTATGCGGTCGCGAATTTCATCGGGCGTGATGCCCTCGGAGCAGGACCGCGCTGCGCGTTCAATTTCCCGTTCGGCAAGCCAGCGCTTCGTCGCGTAATCAAGCCGGCCGACCATCCATGACACATCATTCCGCGCGAGCGCCGCAAGCGCTTCTCCCCACAAGCGGCACACGCGGCGCGCCTCATCTTCGCTCTCGTCGGATTCAAACGTCGTCTCTCCAACATACCGCTCCGCCGCTTCCAGATAATGCGCTTGCACGTCCAGAGCACTCCATGTTTCTGCGTGCGACGTTTTTTGCTTTCCGATCCTCACGACTAATTGTTTTGCCGCAACGTCGCACGATTCCGACAAGAGATGGAGCGAGCACACGGGGTCGCGAAGCAAGAGAAACGGCAATGCCCCGTCCTCCAGCATGGAAAGCATGAGGGACGTCGTCCCCAGCTTCAGGAAGAGGGCGGTCTCAAGGATATTCGCATCACCGAGCGAGAGGTGGAGGCGGTACATCCCGCTCTCACCACCCGTATGATGCCCCACCTCCGACTGCAAAATACCGCGGCCGCCTTGCGTGTGTATTGAATCTTCCTGTGCGCATTGCGCGACTTTGCGGCTGATGAAATACGCCCGCTGCGAGAGCGCAAACGCGCCCTTGCCGGGAACAAACCAGGAACCCGCGCCGTCAATTATCGGGCGGGTCGCCAAAAACGGAATGAGCGGCAAAAATGGACGCATGGATAACGACGGGGCGAGCGGCCCGAAGACGAGATAATTTTCGTGGCATCCGAAGCTCGCCGCTTTTTCGGGATTTTCCGCGTCGCGCGCGGCGTTGTTTTTGTAGAGCTGATTGCGCCGGCGCGTTTTCAACAAGCGGCTGAAAATCCGAAAAATTATTTCCTCGCCGGCTTTGTTGTGCGCAACGGCGTCCCGCACGCGTCGGCATTCCGGCGTAGCATACTCCGGATGCCCCAAGTCAACATAGGAGCAACCGCCGTTCAGAAGCCAAAGTCGCGTCTGCAAGCAGATTCCAAGGTTTCGCCCGTTTTTCAGCAGCACGGTGTAGGAAGAAGGGGCGACGAAACGACCCCCCTTTGAGGCAACGATGGTGCCGTACTCATTTTCAATGCCGAACACGCGGTCGCGCATGTTCTCCTCCGTGGCGCGGTCAGCGCACTGCGGCGCCGCGCGGAGTGTCCGCGGCGACTCGCTCTAAAAAGATGGCGAGCGGCGGATCGTCGGACAACGCCGCGCGGAACTTTTCACGGTCATGAAGAAACGGGTCGTCAAGGAGGAGCTGCGTCGTTTCTTCCTGGTCCGCAAAAATAACGAAATTCCACGACATGGTTTTGATGGCGCTCCGATACCGCCGCGCAATCTCTGCCCGCAGCCACGCGCGCGTGCCGTCGGGCGGCGATAAGATAGCCCGCCGGATGCTTTCCGGCGGAACGAGGGACTTGATGTCTCCCCTGCGGACAAGGCGCGAAAATATGCTTAGGGTGGGGTCAAACGCGTGGTAGAGAAGGTCGATCTGGCGGCATTCCTCGCAAAAGATATCCGCCCCCGTCTTTTTTCGAAAACCGTCAAGCACGCGTTTCTTGGCAACCCAGTCAAGAGACCGCGAGTATTCATTTCCGCGAGTGTTCTCCGCTAAACCGCGGAGTGCTTCGTAGGACACCCGCGCGACGTTCTGCCATGAAGGCCCGAGGCCGTGCGTTTCTATAAAGCGTTCCGCTTCTTCGGTGAATGCCCGCATGATCTCAAGGGCAGTTCTCTGTGTTCCGTCTTTGAACGCGAGGCGGTATTGAAGCGACACGTCTCGCGACACCGCATGATAAGCGTTGACGGGTGCGATGAGCGGTGCGGACGGGAATTGCCCCGTTCCCCCTTCGATCCATCCGCCGTCAAGCATCGTGCACAACAAAGCGGTAAGGCCGAATTTGAGATAGAGCGATACCTCCGACATGTTGCCGTCCCCGACAATGACGTGGAAACGGCGCACGATGTCCGGGTCCGCATAAGGAATGTCCCGCGTGTTGATGATGCCGCGCCTATGCGTGGTATCAGCGCAAGACAACGACGTAATGAAGTCGGCGCGCTGAGAGATCTGGTATTTCAGACAGCGTCGCCCGCGTTCGGCGCCGATTTTGCCTGCGCCCGTGAGGACCTGTCGGGCAACGAAAAACGCGGCGACGGGACCCGTGTACTTTTCGTCCGGTTCTTCGCATAATTTCCTGAATACGCGCGGGGTAAGCGAGTAATCCTCGTGCGCCCCGTAGCTGTTTCCCTTGCCGTCGCTGTTGTTCTTTATGACGAGCACCGAGAGCGCGGGGTCGTCCTCCGCGATGCGCAGCGTGCGCTCAAATTCGTACCGCACGGCTTCAACGATCGCGTCACCCGCTTTCTGCGCGATTACCGCGTCAAGCGGATTCGTCGTCTCCGGAATGGAGTACTCCGGATGGGAAAGGTCAACGTAAAAACGCGCGCCGTTCGACAACCGAACGCCAGAGAGCCCCATGCGCTGCGCGCGCGCAGAAAACGAAAGCGAATGCCGACTACGCGCGCGCTTTTCCTCGTCACCGATGAAGGGTCGCGCAAGACGGTCGGCGCGGCGATGTTCGCCGTGCGTCCGGATGCCTCCCCAGGAGCCTAATACGGCATGCGGGAACAATACGCTTGCAATTTCAAGAAACTGGTGCGCCGCCATGTCGGTTTCGTGAGGTGAGCCCATTCTGCCGTCGCGGCATACGCACATGCCGTATTCGGTTTCGGCGCCGATGATGATCCGCGGCGAATCCGCCATTTCTCCGTCTCCGTCTCTAAAAAGCTCGCCACGGATGCGGCGAGCGGTTTCAAAGGTCAGGCGGCGAAGAGTCACAGCCCCTCGTCATCCTCCCCTATTGTAGCGTCCGGAGTGAAATACTCAACGCCCCCTTCAATGCGGCGCGCAACACCCTTCCCTTGGATGGCGAGCCAGTTATAGATTTCATTTTCCGAAGAAGGTGTCCTCAAACGCCCAAATGACTCTTCAATGGCGTAATACAGGTCCGCGAGCACAACGCCGAGCGGCTCATTTTCGTGATCGGCTTCATGCCGCCCGAACGCTGCGAGCTTCGCAAGGTCAACGATGTTTTTGATCCGCGCGCCGCTTGCGAAATCGCCGTAGCGATAGACGGTCCGTTCTCTCTCCCCCTCATACTTGATGCGGAACAAGCGGTTCGCCGGGTTGTTCCGGTCGTACATGCGCGCCACCGCCTTCCCGATGAGGTACCCCGCGGCTTTAGCGGGGTCTTGGTCAAACCGATAGTGGATCGTTTTGTTCGTTTTCGGGTCGCTGCGCGGGTTGCCGTTGCGGTCCGTTGGCGTATAGACCGCAACATTGTACTTCGGGTTGATCTGCCCCCATACCGGCTTCAAATACAACGCAAGGATCTCGCGCGCCGCTTCCTCGTCGGGAGCGGAAACGTGAAAGATCCTGTCAAAACGGCCTTCGCGGATGACTGCCGGGTCAAGAAGGTCTCGGCGGTTGGTGGCAAGTATCACGACGACGTAGCTTAATTCTTTGAGACCATCTACGAGAGCGTTGAACTGCGTCACGTGCGTCTTGTTGACATCCGACGATATGGTGGTGCCGCGCGTGGACAAAAGCGCATCCGCCTCATCAATAAAGATGACGACCGGACTGTCCGCCGAAGCGAGCTGGTGCGCCATTTCAAAATCAAGGCGCATGCGCCGCTCGGTTTCGCCGACCCACTTGTCAAGATATGCAGGGGCGTCAATGTGCATGAAGTGGCCTTCAACCTTCCTGCCGAGCTTCTTTGACAAAAGATCGTTCATGAAGTTGACGACCGCTTTCGCAATCATGGTTTTGCCTTGACCGGGGCCGCCCTCAAGCACAAAGCCCTTGGGAAACGAAAGGCCGAGGGTTCTCCACGCTTCCGGATGGAGAAGCGGCCACGCAAGCCCTTCGCGGATCTTCCGCTTTAGGTCGCGCAATCCGCCGATGTCGTCAAAGGTAACGTCGGGAATCTTTGTCAGGGTGTGCTCCGTTGACTCTTTGCGCGGCAACGCCTCAAGAAGCAATGAGGCCGCCGCGTTCACAAGCACGCGGTCTCCCGCCTTAAGGTCTGCCGCCGAAACGCCCGCGCGCGCATGCACGACCCTGCTCTCGTCGTGACCGCCGAAAGAGACGAGGATGCGCTCGCCGTCGCGGTCGGCGCCCAACATTTCTTTGACGGTTGCCTCAATGCTCTCAAGAGGGAACTCCTCGCGCACTTCAACGACCGCTGCCTTGCCGCCGCCAGCGGTAAGCATGATCTGGCCGTACCGGAGTTTCTCCGGCGAAACATCCCCGGCTACAAGACAAACGAAAGCGTGCGACCCGTCGCCGGTTTTGATTTCAATGACGGGTATTTTTTCCTTGCCGATGGTGTCGTATCGCACAAACCGCACGAAGGTCGCCTGGCTAAGCGGGGGGCGCCGAAGCGCTTCGTAAAGCGTTTGCAGCAACGCAAACTCTGTCTGCATCTCGGTCATGATTTGGTCGAGTTTTTTATCCTCTGCCGCGCGCTTTTTTTCGTACGCCTCAAGCGCGCGCTCAAGGGACTCAATTTCGCGCGCAACATTTTCCATTCGGCCCGTTTCTTTTACGCGCAACATTTTAACACTCATCCGAAGCGCGCGCATTCTGCTCACAAGATTTCGAAGATCGTCGGGTGCGGCGCGGGGAGATTCCGGATTGCTTTTCCTGCGAGGCATGAGAAACCCCGTTTTGTTGCATCTGCACTGATTATACAAAAATAGCGCGCAGAAGTTCGTTGACTTTCTCGGCGAGGCGTGCCCATCGCCCCGCATCTTAAAAGCCAACAAAAAAAGCCCTACCGATGCGGTAAGGCATTGCTCTGTATGCCAACGCTCACTCGAGCTCTTCGGAATCCTTCTCCTTGATTGTAATCGCGCCGAGGTGTCGCCCTGTCGCGCCGTCAACGCTCTCAAGATGGACGGAATATCCCCAGAGGACACGGAGGTGCTTCAGCGTCTCCGTGCACGCATCGCCCGCGAGGAGAATGCCGTGAAGCGCCGTATGAAGAAGGTTGAGGCGGCGGTCGCCTTCCAGGTCTACATCAATCACCTGAATGTCCGGCTCGGTTGAGGAAACGTCATATCTTTCCGCAAGCGCACTGCGGACCTTCCGGTAACCGTGCTCATCGTGGATTTCTTCAACGATGTAATGCGACTCGCTTGCATCGTCTTTCAACATAAACAATCGAAGCTCCCGGATAAGACGCGGGGAAAGGAATTGGCGGATGAATGACTCGTCGCGGAATTTGGCGACCGCGTAACGAAACACCGCGCGCCAATCGCCGCATCCGACCCATTCCTGTCCGGCGAACCATTCCTTGTCCTCGTCGGTCGGTTCGGTAACCACGCGCCGCATGTCACACAGCATCGCAAGCCCGAGGTGATACGGATTGATGCCGCGATAACGCGGGTCGTCAAAGTCCGGCTGGAATACGACGTTTGAATGATTGTGCAACATCTCAAGCATGCTCCCCTCATCCAGCAAACCTTTTTCGTACAGCGCGTTCATGAGATGATGGTGCACGAACGTCGCAAAACCTTCATTCATGACTTTTGTCTGTCTTTGGGGATAGAAATACTGGGAGATGTTCCGAACGATGCGAAGTATCTCACGCTCCCAATCCTTGAGGACCGGCGAGTGCTTCTCCAAAAAGTACAGAAGATTTTCCTGCGGAAGACCGAGGCGCCGCCTGCGCTCACTAAGCCCCATCGCGCGTGCGGATTTCTTCTCCTTCCCTTCTCCGCGCGGGACGGTGCGCCACAAGTCGTTGAAAGTGCGCTCCGCCTCCTCGCGCCTCCGCTCCATTTCCGCTTCCTCGCCCTTTAACGTCCAGTCACGCAGATGTTTCGGCTTGCTCCGGAACACTCCGTGGTTCTGGAGAGCGTGCGCCGCGTCCAGTATCTGCTCAACGCGTTCCGCGCCGTATTTTTCTTCACAGCGGTTCAGATAATTCTTGGCGAACTCAAGATACGCGAGAATGCCCTCGGCGTCGGTCCACTCCCGAAAAAGACAGTTATTCTTGAAGAAGTGGTTATGGCCGAAAGCGGCGTGCGCCAAGACGATCGTCTGGAGCGGCATGGAATTTTGCTCCATGAGAAAACTGATGCAGGGGTCCGCGTTGATAACTATCTCGTATGCAAGTCCTTGATAGCCCTTACGGTACAGTTTCTCTTCCTGCAAGAAATGTTTGCCGAAAGACCAGTGCGGGTACATGAGAGGCATGCCGCTTGAGGAGTAGGCGTCAAGCATCTGCTCCGCGGAAATTATCTCGATCTGGTTGGGGTAGATGTCAAGGCCGAGGTCGTCGCGCGCAAGCACTTCGAGCGCATCCATGGTACGCCGGATCGCGTCAAAGTCCCACGGCTTATCTTTGTCGAACAGAAGCGCGGTTGTGTTACGCATCGCGCTTTCCTCCTCCACGTTTTTGGAATAGCTCTCGGAAAACGGGATAGATGTCCGCGGGTTTTCCGATGCGTTTCATCGCTAGTCGCGAGAACTCGCCGGAAATGGGACGATAGGTTTCCCACAGAGGAGAACCGTCCCCGGGGGAAACGGCGCTCTCCGCGTCCTCGTCAACGATCTCCACATACGCGAAGTACTGGCACAGCGGAAGGATATGTTCCCTCATAAGCTCCGCGCACGCGGGGCCGTCGTTCGAGAAGTTCTCGCCGTCGGACGCCTCCGCCGCGAAGATGTTCCAATCGGCGGGCGAATACCGCTCCTTCACAACGCGGAGCATTTCGCTGAGCGCGGTTGACACGACGGTTCCCCCCGTTTCCGGGTCGTGGAAAAACGTCTGTTCGTCCACCTCCTGCGCTTCGTGCGTATGGCGGATGAATACGACGTCAACGCGCTCATATCGGCGCTTCAAGAAAAGGTGGAGCAGAACAAAGAAGCGTTTTGCAAGGTCTTTTTCGCGCTCGCCCATGGAACCGGAAACGTCCATGAGGCAGAACATGACCGCATTCGTCGTCGGGTGGCATTCCCTGGAAAACCGCCGAAAGCGCAGGTCGTGCGACGGCTCGATAAAAGGAACCCGTTCACGCCGCTCTTTGAGCGCGGCGAGCTCGGCGCAAAGGCGTTCAAGCAGAGCTTCCTCTTCGTCCGTGCGCGGCGACTTTTTTTCAAGTTCCGCAATTTGCTCTTCAAGTTCCGCAACGGCTTCCTGCCGAGGACGTTTGAGCGCCCGATGCCGCGCATAGCTCTGTTTCAACGTCCGAAGCGCGTCAAGGTTTGAAGGGGTCCCTGTTTTCGCAATGCCCGCTTTCCGCGGACGGAGTTCAACCAGTTCCCGAAGCGAGGTCTTTACCAGGTCGGGCAGTTCAAGGTCCTCAAAGAAAATGCTGAGGAACTCCTCGCGCGAGAGAGTAAAGACGAAATCGTCCATTCCCTCGCCGTGGTCCGCGCCTTGTTTGCCGCGACCGCCGCCTCCGCCGCCTTCCGGCTTGGGGATGCGCTCTCCGCGAAAATGTTTTTTGTTTCCCTTGAGAACGATGTTCCGAACGCCGCCGTGCGGGGCGTGGTGAAAATGCGGCTCGCCGATGCCCTTGGCGGGAATTGAGATCTCTTTCTTTGAGTCAACGTCCGCGATATTGCGCTCACGGACCGATTCGTTCACGATCTTCTTGATCTGCGCCCGCGCGCGACGGAGAAAGCGTTGGCGGTTCGCCAAACTCTTTCCTCCGGGATTCCGCCGCCGATCAATCACTCCGTACGTTGCAAGATTCCCTCGCAGTATCATTGCCGGCCCTCCAGATATAGAAAAAGCGTGGCAAAGAGCCAGTTGCTCTGGATTGAGCATACACTGTTCTCTAAAACCACGCTAGAGCCCGTTGGAACCACGGAACGGGCTTTTTTATCCGGCTTTGTTGACGCGCATGTACCATTCCGCGAGGCGGCGCACCTGGCGTTCGGTGTAGCCGCGCGCAACCATGCGGTTGACGAAATCGGCGTGCTTCTTGTCGGTCTCGGCGTCTTTCTTTGAGCCGAAACTGATGACCGGCAGGAGGTCCTCCACCTGGCCGAACATCCGCTTCTCGATTACCTCGCGCAATTTTTCATACGAGGTCCAGAGAGGATTCTTGCCGTTGTTGTGCGCCCGCGCGCGAAGCACGAACTTCACCACCTCGTTGCGGAAATCCTTGGGATTCGCGATGCCCGAGGGTTTTTCAATTTTGGAAAGTTCTTTATCAAGGATTTCGCGGTCCCACACTTCCCCCGTGTCGGGGTCTTTGTAGTCCTGGTCCTCGATCCACGAATCTGCATAGGCGATGTAGCGGTCAAACAAGTTCTGGCCGTATTCGGCATACGACTCAAGGTACGCTTTCTGGATCTCATTGCCGATGAACTCCGCGTACCGCGGAGCAAGCTCCGCCTTGATGTGCTCAAGATACGCGCGCTGCGTCTCCTCCGAAAATTGCTCCCGCTTGATCGCTGTCTCAAGCACGTACATGAGATGCACGGGGTCGGCGGCGATCTCTTCGGTGTCAAAGTTGAAGGTCTCGGAGAGCACCTTGAAGGCAAACCGGGTGGATGTGCCCGTCATGCCCTCGTCAACGCCGGCGGCGTCTTTGTATTCCTGCATTGACTTCGCCTGCGGACCGGTATCCTTCATGCTTTCGCCGTCATAGACCCGCATCTTGGTGTAGATGTTGGAGTTCTCGTGCTCCTTGAGGCGGGTAAGGACGGAGAATCGCGCGAGGATGTCAAGGGTCTGGGGAGCGCAAGAAGAGTTTCCAAGCTCGCTTTCGGTGAGGAGCTTCTTGTAGATCATCGCCTCCTCGGTCGGCCGCAGGCAGTACGGGACCTTGATGACGAAAATACGGTCAAGGAACGCCTCGTTCTGTTTGTTTGACTTGAACTGCGTCCACTCGGCCTCGTTTGAGTGCGCGAGCACGATCCCTTGGTGAGGAAACGCGCCGAAGTTCTCCGTGCCGATGTAGTTGCTTTCCTGGGTCGCGGTCAAGAGCGGGTGCAGCACCTTGATCGGCGCCTTGAACATCTCAACGAACTCCAAGAGCCCTTGGGTGGTGCGGTTAAGCCCGCCCGAGTAGCTGTAGGCGTCGGGGTCGTTCTGGCTGAAACGTTCAAGCTTGCGGATATCAACCTTGCCGACGAGGGAGGAAATGTCCTGGTTGTTTTCGTCCCCGGGTTCGGTTTTGGCGATGCACACCTGGCGAAGTTTTGAGGGGTACATCTTTACGACCGCGAACTTCGCTATGTCGCCCCCGAACTCGTCAAGGCGCTTCACCGCCCACGGCGAAATGATGCACGCAAGGCGGCGCCGCGGTATCCCGTATTCTTTTTCAACGAGGTCACGCAGCTTCTCAGCCGCAAACAAGCCGAGCGGCGACTCAAAAATGGGACTGATATCCTTCCCCGCCTTGAGCACGAAAATGGGGCGCTGCTCCATCAGCTCCTTGAGCCGCTCCGCAAGCGACGACTTGCCGCCGCCGACGGGCCCGAGAAGATAGAGGATCTGCTTCCGCTCTTCAAGCCCTTGCGCGGCATATCGGAGAAAACCGACGATGCGCTCAATGGTCTGCTCAAGGCCGAAGAAACGAGCAAAGGAAGGATATACCTTGATGGTCCGGTTGAGGAATATCCTGCCGAGGCGCGGGTCCTTTTTACTCGTATCAACGATCATCGGCTCGCCGATCGCGGCGAGCATGCGTTCTGCGGCGCTTGCATAGGCAGACGGGTCAGAACGGCAAAGTTTGAGGTATGCTCCAAGCGACATTTCCTCAATGCCGCCGTGCCGATGCGCTTCCGCAGACAACCCCCGAAGCTCACTGTCAAGACGCTCGGACGATTCGGGCATTCTTTCCCTCCGCTGACGCACGCAACCATTTGTCTCAATCTAGCCCCAGCGTAAAGGATTGGCGTAATAAGTCAAATAGAGGCAACAAGAAAGCCCCGCGCCGAAGTTCCGCGCGGAGCAGTCAATTCCGAACAAGTTAGTTTTGGTGCTCTATTCTTGAATTAGTGCGAACCCATTTCGCCGCCTGCGGCGGCGAGGAAGTCCCCCCGCGAAAAAATCCAGAATTTGCGGCGAAGCCGCACCGATAACAATTTCCAATTTTTCTTTGGCGGCATTCAATCCAAGAATTCGCAAAGCGAATACAATTACATGATAACAAAAATTCTCAATTTTAGTAAAGAAAAGAGCCTCCCCAACATCGCTGTCGGAGAGGTCCATGGAACTTGTCCGCCCGAAACATTAGGCGGAGACGAGTTGAAAGGTGCCGGTGTCAGGTTTGCGCTCCTCGTTGGACGAGGTAGTCACAATCTTGTTCGGGCCGAAACCACTCGGTGGAGTACTGGATGGCGGCGTTGCATTTCCGCTGAACCGCTGATGCCAGAAACTCTTCGCAAGCGAGTAGGTCACGAGCCCGATGATGACGGCTACCGGCACCACAACGAGGCTCGCGTAGCGATACTCGAAGATGAAGCCCCCGGTAGTTGCGAGTCCTACCCACTTCAGAACGATGGAAATTCCGTTCGCGAAGATGGGAAGAAGGCAATAGCCGAGGAGCCCGTAGAAGACCCTGTGAATCCACCACGGAATCGTGTGGATCTTCATCTTGCACATCGTGTAGAGGGTGTAGATGATGACCGAGGCGATCGGCAGAGCCCACGCGGTGAGAAACAGGTTGTTCACGTCCCACCCCGCAAGGAAGGTGTACGGCACCGCCATCACGAGCCCGACCACGAAGTAGAACGTCCACATGAAGAACGTTCCCGCACCGTCCGCCAGTTGCCCAGCGAGGTTCTTGAACTTCTCTTTCACTTTCATTTTGCGTCCCCTTTCCTTTGGTTGGGAATGTACTATCGAGCCACGATGACTCGATTTGTTTACTGTTTAGAATATAGCATATTCAGTGCCAGAAGTCAAGCACAACAAAAAATCAGCATTTCTGCTGTTTTAATGGCCTAACTCTTATGGATTCTTGGATTAAAAAATTTTCTTCCCCCAAAATGCGAAATCGTGAATTCGTTTTTACCCCCAAAATTGAATACAAATTAGCCGCCGAGCGAAGCGAGGCGAACCTTCAAAACTTGCAATTTCCTCAATGGTGCTGTAATTATACACTTTGCGCGAACCTACTTTGAACGGAACTGAGGCGGACTCGGCAGGGCGAAACAATTGACTGGGGACATGGATTCGCCCTG
>JACOWN010000003.1 GCA_016176785.1 Parcubacteria group bacterium
CCACTACTCCTTGCTTGACGGAATGTCGCAAATTGACGAGATGGTTGCCCGCGCGCGGGAGTTCGGCATGCCTGCGCTCGGCCTCACCGACCACGGCGTCCTCTACGGCGCCATTGAGTTTTACAAAAAGTGCAAAAAAAACGGCGTGAAGCCGATCATCGGCGTTGAGGCGTACGTCGCTCACGGCGCGCACACCGACAAACGCGCCGGTATTGACAACAAACGCTACCATCTGACGCTGCTCGCAAAGAACGAAACCGGTTACCGTAACCTCCTCCAGCTCGTGAGCATCGCGCACCTCAAGGGGTTTTACTACAAACCGCGCATTGATAAAGACCTTCTGCGCTCGCACGGCGACGGGTTGATATGCCTTTCCGGTTGCATGGCGAGCGAGCTCGGTCAGGCGCTCCGGATGAAACAATTTGAACGCGCCGAAGAGATCATCCGCGAGCATCGCGAGATTTTCGGAGCAGACAATTATTTTCTTGAGATAATGCACCATCCGAATGTCCCCGAATACCCCGTACTTCGCGAAGCGGTCGCTTCGCTGGGGAGGAAACTCGGCGTCCCGCTCGTTGCAACGCACGATTCGCATTATCTTAACCGCGACGACATGCGCGCCCACGACACGCTCCTCGCCGTCCAGCAAGGAACCGACCTTGACGACGCGCGCCGCCTTTCTCTCTCCGGCGATGATTTTTCGTTCATTGACTCCGCAACGGTGTATGAATATTTCAAAGACGCCCCCGATGCGGTGGAAAATACGCTCCGTATCGCCGAACGGTGCAACATAGAACTCAATCTCGGCAACTGGGTCTTTCCTTATTTCCGCGTGCCCGAAGGCGCAACGCACGACAGCGAACTGCGGCGGCTTGCATACGAAGGGCTCCCCTTTCGACATCTTTCCCGCACCGGAGAAGTGGAACGGCGCGTTGAATACGAGCTCGGCATCATCCAGCAGAAACAATTCTCCCCTTATTTCCTCGTCGTCGGCGACCTTTTGCGGTTTGCGCGTGCGCACGACATCCTGACGAATACGCGCGGCTCGGCCGCCGGTTCACTCGTCTCATACCTCTTGGGCATCACCAACGTCAATCCCCTTGAACTTAAGCTTCCATTTGAACGATTCCTGAATCCCGAACGCCCGTCTGCCCCCGACATTGACATGGATTTTGCCGACAACCGCCGCGATGAAGTTATCGCCTATGCGCGGCAGAAATACGGCGAGGACAGAGTGGCGCAGATCGGCACCTTCGGCACCATGATGGCGCGCGGCGCGGTGCGCGATGTGGCGCGCGCCTTGGGACATCCGTACAATGTCGGCGACCGCATTTCAAAACTCATTCCCTTCGGATCGCAGGGATTCCCCATGACGATCGAGCACGCCCTTGAACTCGTGGCGGAACTCTCCGATGTGTATAAAAAAGACGAGACGGCGCGGGATATTCTTGACCTCGCGCGGCGCCTTGAGGGTACGGTGCGGCACGTGTCCGTTCACGCCGCAGGCGTGGTGATAGCGCCGACCGCGGTCACCGATTACTCTCCCGTCCAGTTTGACCCGAGCGGTGAACGGACCATTACGCAGTACGACATGTACGCGGTTGAGGACGTCGGCTTGTTGAAGTTTGACTTCTTGGGGATCAAAAACCTCACCATTCTAAGCAACGCCGTTACGCTGGTCAAAAATCACCGAGAAACGCAGGTAGACCTTGAACATCTGCCGCCGAATGACGAGACGACGTACCGCATGCTCGCGCGCGGAGAGACGCACGGTCTGTTCCAGTTGAACGGCGCGGGCATGACGCGGTATTTGAAAGAACTTCGCCCCACCGTCATAGAAGACATCAACGCCATGATCGCGCTCTATCGTCCCGGTCCGATGGCGTTCATCCCCGATTACATCAAGCGCAAAGAAAATCCGGAGCTCGTGCGGTATTTGGATGACCGCCTGAAAACGATCCTTGAACCGACCTATGGGATTTTGGTGTACCAAGACGACATCCTTTTAATCGTGACCCAGCTTGCCGGCTATTCATGGGGTGAGGCGGATAAGTTCAGAAAGGCGGTGGGAAAGAAAATCCCGGCGGAAATGCAGGCGCAAAAGGAGAAGTTTATCAAGGGGTGCATAGAAAACAGGCTTTCGGAAGAGAAAACGCAGCAGCTTTGGAATATGATTGAAACCTTTGCCGCGTACGGTTTCAACAAGAGCCACGCGGCAAGCTACGGACAGGTTGCGTATCAAACGGCGTATCTCAAAGCGCACTTCCCGACGGAGTACATGGCGGCGGTTCTGACGGCTGACGCGGGTGATGTGGAAAAAATAGCCGAAACGATCGCCGAGTGCGCGCGTATGGGCATCCCCGTGCTTCCGCCGACGGTGAACGAGAGTTTCGGCGACTTTACGGTAGTTAAGCGCGCGCGCGGAGAAAACGCCGAAGGCGACAAAATCCGCTTCGGCCTCTATTCAATAAAAAACTTCGGCAATGAACTCGCCGACGCCATTATCCGCGAACGCGGCGCGCGCGGTCTTTTCGCTGATATCGCAGATTTTTTGGAACGCATTACGCATCGCAATTTAAACCGGAAATCGCTTGAGTCGCTCATCAAGGCGGGCGCGCTGGACGAATGCGCTCCGCGCGGCGATATGCTCGCGAATATTGAAGAAATGCTCGCGTATAACCGCGAGCATGCGCGCGCCGACGAAGCGCAAAACTCGCTCTTCGGACTTATGGCGGACCGCTCGTCGGTGCCGGCGCTCCGTCTTCGCGCCGTTCCTCCGCTTTCGCAGGAGCAGAAACTTTCGTGGGAAAAAGAACTTCTCGGCCTTTATGTGTCCGGCAATCCGCTTGAAAAACACCGCGCGCGCCTTGAGTCGCTCCGCATAAACATTGAAAAAACGAAGACGTACCGCGACGGCATTACCGCGCTTGTCGGCGGCATCGTGCGCGAGGCAAAAATAATCCTCACGAAACAAGGCGACCAGATGGCGTTTTTGAAGGTCGCCGATTTTAAGGATACGATAGAGGCGGTGGTTTTCCCGCGCACGTTCCGCGAGCACCGCGACAAGCTCGCGGCGGACGCCTGTATTCTCATCAAAGGAAGGGTCTCGCGTCGCAATAATGCGCCGAGCATCATCGCCGAGAGCGTTACGCTGCTTTAGGTCAGCCGGTGCGGAACGTGCGCGGTAGCGCCAAGATTTTGTTTGTGGTTTAATACTCGTATGTCTCCAAAAGACAACTCATCGGAAAAACCAAAGCATCGCGACCATCGGGAACTCGGCCGCGAGTTGGAACTGTTCACTTTTTCCGACCTCGTGGGAGCGGGGCTTCCCCTCTGGACGCCCAAAGGGACGCTCATGCGCAATCTCCTGGATGATTTCGTCTGGGAGCTCCGCAAAAAGCGCGGCTACGAACAAGTGGACATTCCCCATCTCACCAAAAAAGACCTCTACGAAACGAGCGGTCATTGGGAAAAGTTCGGTGAGGAACTTTTTCACGTCACAAGCCGCGAGGGGCACGAGTTTGCGCTGAAGCCGATGAATTGCCCGCATCATACGCAGATATACGCCATGCGGCCGAGAAGCTACCGCGAGCTGCCGGTGCGCTACGCGAACACGACAAAGGTGTACCGTGACGAACAAACGGGCGAACTTGGCGGCCTTGTGCGCGTCCGTTCCATAACGCAGGACGATGCGCACGTGTTCTGCCGGCGAGAACAGTTTGCGAAAGAAATTGCCGCCATTTGGGATATTGTGGAAGAGTTCTACGGCGCTTTCGGTTTTCCGCTCGCCCCCCGTCTTTCGCTCCACGACCCGGAACACATGGAAAAATATCTTGGCGAGCAGGCGCTGTGGGAAGAAATGGCGGACTCGCTTCGCGACATAGCGCGCGGTCGGGGCGTCCGGCTTCACGAACAGTTCGGCGAAGCGGCGTTTTACGGGCCGAAAATTGATTTCGTAACAACTGATTCCATCGGACGCGAATGGCAAGTGGCGACTATCCAATTGGACATGAATTTGCCCGAGCGTTTTGACCTCGCGTGCATCAACGAAAACGGCGAACGCGAGCGTATCATCATGATCCATGCCGCGATCATGGGTTCACTTGAACGTTTTATGGCGATTTTGATAGAACATTACGCGGGCGCATTCCCCTTCTGGCTTTCGCCCGTGCAGGTTGCTGTCGTGCCGGTTGGTGAGGCGCATCGCGGCCATGCCGAGCGTATCCGCGCAACGCTCGCGGAAGCGGGCGTGCGGGCGAAGGCGTATTCCGACGATGAAACGCTGAGCAAACGTATTCGCGAGATCAAGACGCAAAAAATCCCCTACTTTCTTGTTATAGGCGACAAAGAAGCTGCGGCGGGGTGCGCAACGCTTGAAAGCCGCGATGCCGGAACGCTCGGGCAATGCGCGACGGAGGAGCTCTTGAAACGTTTTGCGGACGAAAACGCTCGGCGCGCATAAACCGCTTGTATTTTTGCCCGCTCGTTGGTATGTTCACAAGAGAACATGCGGACCGAGGCGGCGGTGGAGACGATGGCCGAATCTTCTCGCGTGAATGACGGGTCTCACACAGAAAGACGGCGGGTAAACATTCATCTGGTGATAGACGAGGGGCGGACGCTTCCGAGTGAACGCGGCAGCCGTTTTTTTGAAGGGGTTCGCCGTTTGGCGGAGCGCCATTTTCCGCCGAAGCGTTATGACGTCACTGTCCGATGGGATGTGGTAAGGAATGAAAGCGAACGCGGTGTTCGGGCAGTAGTGATGCATTAACAAAACCCGTGCTCCAGGCACGGGGTTTTTATGTTTTACGAGCGATGATTTCTTTCACGGCGGATGCGTTCAATGGAGTATTTTTTGCGTTTAAGCAGCGGGAACCAGAGGGCGAGCCCCAAGGGGAAAAAGAGCGGCTGGATACCGAGCGCGGCGGATCCCGCGTCAAACGCCGCGGCGGCAACACTTAAAGCGGTAAGAAAGAAAAAGATGCCCCGCGCGAGCGTGAGTTCGCGCCGATAATCAAAGACGCGCACTTCGTCGCGGATGACGTCGTCTTTTCCCGTGATGAGCGCGCGCAGGCCGCCCAAAACCTTCCATGCGAAAGTGAAAATGAAAGCAATGAGAACGCCGGCGCCGAAAACAAATACATTCGGATTATATTCCGCAAAGACACGGATATCCGCAAAGATGCCGAGGTGGTACAAAACCGCGCTTACGCCAGCCGCCGCCAAAACGTACACAAGCGTCTTTTGCATCGCGCTCACCCGGTCATTCTTGTCTCTTATGAGAGTAGCACGGCGTGCGGAAAAAACACGCCATTTGTCAATTCCGCGTTTAACGGTGTCCGCAGGAAGCCACCCGATACTTTTTAAATATCAAGTTCCGCTTCTTTTGCGTGCGTTTGAATGAAGGACTTGCGCGAGGGCACGTCCGTTCCCATCAAGACGTCAAAAATCCTGTCCGCCTCGCGGGCATCTTCAATGGCAACCTGCCGCAAAAGCCGCGTCTCGGGGTTCATGGTCGTTTCCCACAGTTCTTCCGGATTCATTTCTCCCAATCCTTTGTAGCGCTGAATGGCGACGCGCGGCGTTTTCTTGGTGGCCTCTTCTTCGTGCGCTGAACCTGTTGAAATCTCGGACCCTTCACCCTCATTGCCTTCGGCGGCAGGCGCTTCCGTTATGCCGCCGAACTCCCGTTCAAGAAGTTTCATCTTTTCTTCTTCCGTATACGCATATCCCGTTTTTTTGCCCTTGGTGAGTTTATAAAGCGGCGGGGTCGCGATATACACGCGGCCCGTTTCAATAAGCGGTTTGAAATACCGATAAAAAAGCGTCAGGAGAAGCGTGCGGATGTGCGCGCCGTCAACGTCCGCATCGGTTGCGATGATGATCTTGCCGTAGCGTAATTTTTCTATGTCAAACGTGTCGCCGATGGCGGCGCCAAGCGCGATGACGAGCGCCTTGATCTCGTTGAAGGCAAGTATCTTATCAAGACGCGCCCGTTCCACGTTCAAGATCTTTCCCTTAAGCGGCAAGATCGCTTGGGTGCGGCGGTCGCGGCCCGTTTTTGCCGAACCGCCGGCGGAGTCGCCCTCAACGATAAAGATTTCCGTTTCTTCGCGGTCGCGCGACTGGCAATCGGCAAGCTTTCCCGGCAATGTGAACCCCTCAAGCGCGCCCTTGCGCAGGACGCTGTCTTTTGCGGCTTTTGCCGCCTTGCGCGCCTTGAGCGCCAAAACAACCTTCCCGATGATCACGCGCGCGTCGTCCGGATGCTCTTCAAGGAATGCGGCGAGCGCATCGCCGAACACTTTCTCAACGGCTCCGCGCGCTTCAACGCTTCCGAGTTTCGCCTTCGTTTGCCCCTCAAATTGGATCTCCGGCAGTTTAACGGATATGACCGCGGTTATGCCCTCGCGCACGTCATCGCCGGAAAGCGCATCGTCCCCCGCCTTGAGCAGATTGTTTTTCTTGGCATATTCGTTGAGCGTTCGCGTCAGCGCGGTGCGAAAACCGGTCAAATGCGTGCCTCCTTCGGAATTATAGGTGTTGTTTGCGAACGCAAGTTCCCGCGAAGAAATATCGTCAACGTACTGGAACGCCACTTCAACAATGACGCCCTCGGTCTCTTTTTCAACATAAAAAGCGTTTTTATGGACCGGCTTGAGCGCTCGGTTGTAAAAATCAACCATTGAACGGAGCCCGCCTTCAAAATAAAACGAAGCACTCGGCACGCCGAGATTAAGTTCTTCAAAATAAAAAACGCCGTCTGCCGCGATTTTCCCTTGATACTCGCGCGCATCAAAAAGAGAAACCGCCACTCCGCGTATCAGATATGCCTGCTGGCGCATGTGCTCAACGATCATTTCCCAGTCAAAAGCAATTTCAGGGAAAATTTCCGGGTCCGGTTCAAAAGTAATGACGGTGCCGGTCGCTTTGGAAACGCCGATTTTCTTCACTTTTTGTTTTGCTTTCCCGCGGACATATTCCTGCACATACCGCCCGCCGTCACGATACACGTCGGCGCGCGTCGCAACCGAAAGCGCGTTCACGACGGAAACCCCGACGCCGTGAAGGCCGCCCGAAATTTTATATACGCCGCCGCCGAATTTGCCGCCCGCATGAAGCGTCGTCATGATAACCTCCAAGGCGGACGTCTTGGCGTCTTTATGAATATCAACGGGGATGCCTCGTCCGTTGTCGGCAACGCGCACTTTATTGTCGGGCAAAAGCACGATCTCAATGTGATCGCCGAATCCGGCCATTGCTTCGTCGCGTGCATTATCAAAAACTTCCCACACGAGGTGATGCAAACCCTCGGAGCCGGTGGTCCCGATATACATGCCCGGACGGCGCCTGACCGGTTCAAGGCCCTTGAGAACGGTGATGTCCTCGGCGCGGTAGGCATTCTTTTTTACTCCCTTTTTGGGTTCGTTTTTTTGCTGTTTTCTCTTCATAAAAACGCCGCAAAATCAAAGAAAGCGGGGACCGTCCCCACACCCCTTATTGTAGCAAAATCCCCTCAAAAAACAAGGAATTTTTACCTCCAAAAAGGACGGTCCTTCGGGGTGTTTATCCACATGTGGATAACCTCAAAAAGGACCGTCCTTGGCGGCGCGGCGTTAGCGCAATTCGGCATGGAATTGGGATGCCGTTTGCTTGTAGAGCTCGTCTTGGATCTTATCTACCTCTTCAGAAACAAGTGTTCGGTCATTGCTTCTATACACGATCCGATATGTGTAGCTTGCCTTTTCAGGCCCAAATTTCTCGGAGTTTTCATATGTATCAATAAGTTTGACTTCCTCCACCAGATCGCCGCCGAGATCCCGTATGAGATCAAAATAGTTATTCGGTATAAAATCCTTTGAAACAATGAACGATATGTCGCGTGTTATCGGCGGATATTTGCTGACCGGCACATACGCGCTGCCCAAATGGAGGCGCTGTTTGATGCGCGGGTCATTTACCCACAGAAGACGAATGTCGGGCAAACTCATGCTGATGATGGCAAGCCGCTCAAGGCCGAAACCGAATGCCCAACCGTTATAGACATCAGGGTCAACGCCGAGATTTTTAAGAACAATCGGCCGCACGATGCCGCTGCCCAGAACTTCTACCCACCTGTCGCCGATCCGTATCTCCATTTCAATCGAGGGGTCGGTATAAGGAAACTGGTCCTCGTTGAACCGATATTCTGTGTTTTTCCCGAAAATGGTTTGCGCGATTTCGGTAAGCACTTCCTTGAGGTCGTCGATCGTGATCTTTTCTTTCTCTTTCGGAGCAATATACCAGCCGTCCATTTGATGAAAGACGTTCATATGGTTCCGGTCTATCTCGTCTTTCCGGTACACCTTTCCGTATGACAGGGCTCCAATGCTTTCGCGCGCGGCTATTTTTTCTTTAATTTCCGCCCGCATGAGCCAGTAATACCACATGATCGTCGTATGGGTACGGAGAATCGTTGTGTCGTTCACATAATAAGTGTCTGATGTGCTGCGCGCGGGGTGGCCATCGGGAAAATTGAATAGATCAAAACTCTCGCGTACGCCGACGATTTCGGGAACTTTGATCTCGTAAAAATCGCGGAAACGCTCTATGGCGAGGATCCGCCGAGCTATCTCGGAAAGCGGACTTGCTCCGTCGCGGGACAAGTCGGGCATGTTCAAGAACCGCAGCAATCGTTTTGCTTCCGGGTCATTCCGTCCTTGAAGTTCCTTGCGAGCCCGCTCGGCCTCAGGAGGATTGGGGGTCTCAATTTTTTGCATGATGGTGCGAACGTTCCATGCCTGCTCTCGCCTAAGCCCATGGTCGGACTCGAACCGACAACCTACTCTTTACAAAAGAGTTGCTCTGCCAATTGAGCTACACGGGCTCGGGCGATGGCGGGCTGGCTTAATCCGAAAAATTAAAGAGGATTGCTGTTGCGCCGCTCCTCGTCGCGCAAATGTTCTTTGTGCGATGCGATCGTCTGAAGAAAAACGGACGCGGTGCCGTTCGCGTCAAGAACCCGTTTTCCTTTCATGACATCGGAGAGATATTCCGAATATCGCGCGACAAACGGATTGCGATACAACGCGTGGTAGGCGCGTACGAGCAGCCGGCGCGCGGCGCGCGCAGCATAAAAAGTCGCCGCAAGAGTTACCCGTTCAAGCGCGAGCGCGTTGCGGATAAAGTTCTGGAATGTCGGGACGAAAGCCGACTGACCGCGCGCAAAAAGATCTCCGCGCCGCATTTCCCATGCGCGATACCCGAAGAGTGCCGCCAATTCAATGAAAGAAAATGCGGCGAGCATGATGAAAAAATATAATGCCGTAGTCATACGCTATTCCTCAAGCAAATTATAGCGCATAAAACGCGTTACTTCGATCTTTTCGCCGAGTTTCTGTATCGCGCGCTCAACGAGTTCTTTGACCGTGAGATCCGGCTCCTTTACGAACTGCTGGCGCATGAGCGTGTGCTCCTTAAAATAAGCGTCCGTTTTGCCGTCAATGATTTTTTGTTTTATCTCCGCTGGTTTTTCGGCGAGCGACGGATCGTCCGCAAAGGCGCGCGCAATTTCTGCGCGTTCATCCGGAGAAGCATCCTCATCTTTCACGTAGCGCGGATCCATCGCCGCAATGTGAAGGGCGATGTCGTCGGCGAGCGTCTTGAAATCGCTGTTGCGCGCCACAAAATCCGTTTCGGACAACACCTCAACTAAAACGCCGATGCGATTGTCGGCATGAACATACGACGCAATGACGCCCGCTCCGAGCGTGCGGCCCTGTTTTTTGGAAGCGATTTCCGCGCCGCGCCGCCGCAGAAGTGCCCGCGCTTTTTCGTGATCTCCACCCGCTTCCTCAAGCGCCTTTTTGCACTGCATGACCGAAACGCCCGTTTCGTCGCGTAACGCTTTGATTTGTTCCAAAGTAACCATATCTCTCTTTTTCGTGCGGCGACAGGGGCAACGCTTACACGGCGGCGGGAGCCGCCGCTTCCGCGACCGATGCCGCCGCCTTTTCTTCCGCCGCTTTCTCCCGTTCTTTCTGTCCGCTCGCAAATGCCTCTTTTACGCGGTCAAGAAAAAATGCGATGCTTGCGATCGTCGCGTCGTTGCCGGGAATCGGGTGGGTAATGAAGACGAGATCGCAATCGGAACCCGCGAGCGCAAACACGGGAATGCCGAGCGCGCGCGCTTCCGTAACCGCGATTTTTTCATGCCGCGGGTCAATCACAAAAAGAGCGGCCGGCAGTTCAAGAAGCGAGGCGATCCCCTTAAAATTGCGCTCAAGTTCTTTCCGCTCCTCTTCCAGTAACATCTGCTCTTTCTTTGTGTAGACCTGCCAATCGCCGCGTTCTTTCGCTTCCGTAAGCGCCTGCAGGCGTTCAACGCGTTTTCTCATTTGCCTGAAGTTTGTGAGCATCCCCCCCACCCACCGTTCGGTGACGAACGACGCCGCAAGCGCCGTTCCCGCCTCTTCAACGAGGCGGCGCGCCTCCGGTTTGGTGCCCACAAAAAGGATTTTTTTGCCTTCGCGCGCGAGCGCGGCGATCGTTTCCAGCGCGTGGTTCAGCTGCGCGCCGGTTTTTTCAAGGTCAATGACATCGCTGCCGTTTTTTGAAGTGAAAACAAACTGCGCGAACGACGGATGCCGGCGCGACTTCAAAGACCCATAGTGCGCGCCGACGGCGAAAAGACCCTCAATAAGAGAGGGGCCCGTTTTCGGCCCTCGTTCATACACCGCTTCATTCATCGTCATAAGCGAATACTCTAACAAAAACCGAGGGAAAATGCAACCGATCTAAAACTCCTCAAAAAACGGGTTCAGCCGGCATATGACGGAGGTGCTCCCTACGACGACAGGGCCGTTTTCGCAGGTGAGAGTGTATTGCGCTTGTTCAAAGAGCGCGGGCGACACCGCCGTGCCGGAAGTTCCGCTCACATTGACGCCGCGGCCCGTTAAGGCGCAGGCGGTTGCGTCGGTTGATGTCCAGGTGAGACGGCACTGTCCGCCGCGGTCCACAAAGTCGGGCTCCGCGCGAAGCGACATGGTCGGAGCGGGGCAGAGCGCGTCTGGCGGCGGGAGGGCGTTGCAGGAACCGTTGCATTGGATACGGCCCGGATTCGTCATACCGCACGCGTTGGGAAGCGAGACGCAATTTTCATTGACATTGGGAACACAGGAGCCGCTGCCGTCGCCGGAACTGCCCGGACCTCCGCCGCTGCCCGGACCGCCTCCGCCATCACCGGGGCCGCCGGGCGAACCCGGAGGCGGCGTCGTTCCGCCGCATTGCGGGGCGTCAAAGGTGTATGTTTTTCGTTCACGCGAGATACCGCCGCCAGATGTGCGTATGTTCCACTCCGCCCAGCCGTTGTAATTGATCCCCGAGACAAGCGGCTCGCCTTCATGGGTTGCGAATATCTTTGATTCAATGCATCTGCCTTCATAACTCGTCCAGTCCCGAGGACCGGGGTCATCCCCTCCCCACAGCACGACCGTCGCGTCGCGGCAATTCGCGCTCGGATGATACCAGTCAAGTTGCACCTGCGGTGTGTTGGCCGCAGTGCAGCTTGTGGTTGGCGTGATATAACTTTGACCCGCGCCGTCCGGCGGTGAGGACGGAGGAGGCGGAGCGGGCGGCGTCGCTTCGGTGCACGTGTCGGTTTTTACCGTCAATTCCAATTCACTCTGCCCGCTCGTATACATCGTGTATTGCGTCCCGCCGCTTGAGAGCCACCAAAACTCAAACACGAAACGGTAGTTCGTGTTGTTTTGCAGATTATCGGTGATGCGGCGCGGCAGTGTTTGGTTAATGGCGACACATTCGTCGTTATTATCCGATTCAAGCCATGTGTACGGCGCAACCTGCTGATTCGTCGCCGCGTCATAGGTGCGCACGCCGACGGCATCGCACCCCTCTGTCCTGTATTCCCCGAACTGCGACACGAATTGGTACGAGTAGGTGCCGACGTGGCGCGTCCCGTCGCATGAAAAACTTATCGCGGCATACCGGCACGCTTCGCCGCGATGACCCGCTTCGGATGTTCCGCAGGATGCGGGCATTACATAGCCGCTTTGAAAAATATCGCCGCCGAGAGGAACTGCGACCGCTTCCGCAGACAAAGACAAAAAGGATGAGGACGCACGGGCGCCTTGCGCATTATTGAATGACGGCGTGCTGTGCGCTCCGGCCCCGAGAAGCCCCGCCGCGCCCACGATGAACACCGCGCCGGCAAAAAATACGAGCGCGCGGCGGCGTTGTTCAGCGTTCAGTCGAGATACGAAGTGTTTGAATTTTTCGTGCAACATCTTGCGTGTGCCGCGGCGAAGCGTCCGGCGCGGACGCGATATGGCGCGAGTATGCGTCTATCGCTTTCTCAATTTCACCGAGCCCTTCATGGGCGACTCCGAGATTAAAATAGAGCGAGCTTTTAAATTGTCCGAACGCGGCGGCGGCATTGCGCGGATTGTTTCCGGGATATGCGCTCCAGAACGCATCCGGCGACATTTCCTCCGCGATGCGCGCGGCGTTTTCAAATGCTTCTTTAGCTTTATTATGCTCCTTCAGGTTCAATTCGGCAATGCCGAGCGTTGTCCACAGCCACGGATTTGTCTTTCGCGTGTGCGGCAATGTATCAAATGCCGTGAGAACGGCCGCGCGCGCGGTTTCAATTTTTTTTCCTTTCAAATAAACCCAGGCGAGGTCGTTGTATCCCGCCCATTCGTAGGGATTTGCGGCGAGGAAACGGGCAAAATACCCGGCGGCTTTCTCCAGGTCTCCCGCGTAGTCGCGGTAACCGTAAATGAGCCCGAGAAGATAGTCGGTTCGGACGTCATTCGGCGCTATTTTCTCTTCTTTCCGCGCTTCCATGAGCGCCTGCGTAAAAAAGCCGTTCAAAAAATGTATCCGCGCGATCTGGAAATTAACGCCGGGCAATTCCGCGTCAAGCGCGCGCGCCGTCTCATACGCGCGGAGCGCTTTTGCGCGGTCGTACGCGCCGCCGCTTATGAAATGGTCCCCGATTGATTTATAGAGCGCCCCGTCGTAAGAACCGACTGCGGCGACCACGCGCTCGTTCGCCGTCACATTCCACGCAAAGCGCGCGAGCGTGTTTTGGCTTGGGAACAAAATGATCGCCAAGAAAATGACGAAAAAAATGAGGAGTGTTTTTTGGAATGAGGTGGGCGTGTTCTTGGGATGCATAAAATCATTATACCAAATCAAAAACCAAGAAAATGGTTTTTCGGCGCTTTGTTTAATCTTTCTCCCATGGGAGAAAGATTAAACATCGGGGAATGGCGATATATTGCCGGCCGCTTTTAAGTATATTTTAAGTACGCTTGCGCAATTCCGACGTGACTGGCGATTCTTGACAAAGTGTTCAAAATGCGCTATTCTTTGGACAGGAAAGTTCTCGACAACAAACGCCGCTTCGGGCGGCACATCGCGGAGGAACAACGATGTTCAAGGCAATCGTGATTTTCATCGTGAGTTTCATCATCGCGGTTCTCTTTGCCGCATTCGCCTTCCCGGCGAATGCCGCCGAGTCCGTGTGCGACTCCCCCGAGTGGTGGGAGAAGTATGAGGGGACGGAGTGGGAGGGCGCGTGGAGCACCGTTGGCGGAGCCGGGAAAATCTCGGTCTCCCTCTCCTGCCTCTACACGCCCCAGCAGGCGCGGTACGAGGTCGTGGACGGTCCCAAGACCTATCGGTGGACATCTCGGGTTAGGTTCAAGGACCCATCCACCCTTGTCTTCACGAACCCCCCCGGATTCCCTCGTCGCGTGGACACGTACGCCCTCGGAAGCGACGGGAAGACCTTGAGGGGCGATTACACCTTCGAAGGAAAGGATTGGGGAAAGGTGTCGCTTTCTCGAAAGAAGGAGGTGACGGCGTATGTCTACCTCAAGTCGGCTTCGGCTCTCGAGGGGCTCACCTTTGAGGGGGAGTGGCGTTCAGGGGGTCTCGGCGGCAAACAGGTCATTAAGTTCATTGATGGCCGCCGTGCGGAGATTACTATCTATGAAAACGGAGTCATGTTAAAACCCTGGATTGCGGAGGTATACCAGGCGTTAGGAATTCTGCGTTTGGTTGCTAACACAAGGGTGGAAATCGTTCGACTTCGAATGGAAGAAAAAAGAGGAACCATCGTCCTCGATGGGATTTCCTACCGGAACAGGACCGCAGACTACCCGTGGTCGTTCACTCTCCGCACTCAAGCCACCCCCGAACAGATCTCCAAGCTCCGGTGATACACCACCGCCTCATTCCATACTCGGCCCGTCACACATGTGGCGGGCTCTTTTATTATATTAATCGTTATCGCCGCTTCCGCACCCACCACATCCCTCTCCTCCACCTTGTCCGCTATTGCTGTCTCCCTCATTTCCCGAACCTCCGCTTTCTTGGCTACTTCCTGTCGCGTCGGTCTCGCCATCCCCCATATCCATATTTCCAAAGTTGGGAGATGAATTGCCGCACGAATCACTCCAAGAATCGGCAAAATTTGAACCATTGCTGTTACCGCTAAACGGATTCTCTCCCGGCGCATCCGCGCGGACAGTTCCGGCCGCAACGTACTGCACAAGCGTTACCACTCCCAAAAGGAGAAAAAGCGGAATGAATCGCAGGTTGCCCCAGTTCATATTTTTCATTGTAATGCCGCGCCGACAGAGAGACAAGCGCGACCTGTGGATTAACCGCTGTCTGGAGCAAGCGGGCGTGATATAGTAAAAGTATGCCTCCGACAGAAAACATTCCGCCTATCCCACCGACAGAGGACAATGCCGACCCAATACAAAATAACCCTCCCGTGGAACAACCTCGTCCCGAAAGCGTCCCTCCGCAAACACAGTGGGACATTCTTAAAAGTTTCTTCACGCGAGCGCGATGGCAATGGCTTCTCGCGGGATTAGTCGTTATCGGCGCTCTTGCCGCGGGGTGGTATTATTTTTTCGGTACGACAAACCTGTCTCTTCCTTTTGGACTGCAACCTGAAAAGAAAGAATACCTGATCGGAGGCGTACCGTACTGGGGGCTTTACCGCGGAACGGAACTCACAACCTCGTCCGCTTTTACCGCCTACACACTCCTTCGGTATTGGGGTGATGACCGCTTTACGCCGCAGGAAGTCGCGCGCCGGTTCCCCGTAACGAATCGACCTCGTGTCATTCTTTGAGCAGAACGGCTATCTCGTGCGGTCACAAGCGGTTGAAAAAATTGCCGACCTGTTCCCGTTCGTGAACGCCGACATTCCCCTTGTGCTCGCACTCCGTGCCTCGCCGGACGCTCCCGCCATCACGACCAGTTTGCGTGTCGTGATCGGGTATTCAACTTCGCGAAAGATGCTCATGGTGCACGACAACCTTTTCGGCAATAATTATGAATGGTCTTTTGACGACGTTGAGGCGATGATGCGGGACAAGCCGCGCGTAGCTCTTGCCGTAACGCCCGGCATAGAAATCGCCAAAACGATTGCGGGACCGAATCACGGCATCCCTTATCCGCCGCGGCTCGGCATCATGGACGATCCGGGCATGCAGGAAATACAGGTCAAGTGGACGATAATCAGCGCGTTGGAATTACTCTATGCGGAAAAAAGAATTTCAACCGCCGGAGCGATCACCAAACTCTGGGAAGAAATCATTGCCAACCCGTCCTTCGGGAAGCTTCATCCCGCCGCACAGATGCTCGCGTCCTTTAACCTCGCCCGGATGTACACCAACAATCTCCGCGAGCACCAAAAAGCGATTGATGTCCTGAAGACGGTGACCATTCCCCTCCTCTCAATTGATTTCAGCAAGCCGTTCGGCGAATGGGAACGCAACAATCCGGGGGTCTACGACGATCCTCACTGGCAATCAACACCGAGGGTGTTGCTGGGAGTGGCGTATTCTCGCCTCGGCAACAAAGTTGAAGCGGAAAAAGCGTACCGCGCCGCGCTCTCGTATAATCCCAATGACGACGAAGCGCAGCGCCTCCTTAAGGAACTCCCGGCTTCTTAAGGGAACGGGTGAGGGAAGGTGTTCACGCGCTCCGCAGGCTTTCTGCCGATTTTTGACGGCACCTCGCGCAGGCGCGCCCCCGAAAATGCGGGGAGTGATTCATCAAGATAGACCGGCTGGAACGCCGGTATTTTTACACTCACGACGCACATGCCCGTTCTGCGCTTAAGCGCCTCCGGAAGTATTTCCGCATAGGCGACTTCGTACTTCTCTTTGAAGAAAAATTGCATGAGATGCGTGAGGTCTCTGTGCGGCGTCCCGTGCGTCCGGAAAGGATGCGCCCACGTCAATTCATCGTATGTTTTGACCGCGCCGGCGAGAAAAAACTCAATGCGGGAAATGTGCTCGGGCATACACCAGAAAACGAGGCGCGAGCGGTACCGGAGGTCCTCTGCTTTTTCGGGAACAATGTCGCGGTATATATCGTAGAGTTTTCTTCGGGCGGCACGGGCGGTGAGCGCGTTGCTCAACGATTTATATGCCGCCTCTTTGAAGTCGGCGCTGGTCGCCGAGCTCAATACGACTCCGGGGCCGATGCCGGTCCGGTCAAGCAGAACAGCGCAGAGTGTGTGGACGGGCGTGTCGGTGCGAAGGTCCATGAGGTACGCTTCCAAGTTGTAGCGCTCCGCGATTGTGCGCATTTTTTTAAATCGTTCATCCGGGATCGTCGCGATGTCTATCCGCTCCGGCGCAAGGGAGTTCAGCCAGTAGACCATAAAAGCGTCCCGTTCTATCACCTCAAGAATGCCGTTCAAGATCGCCGAAGCGAGGTCGGGACCGGCGGCGGCGCCGGTTGAAATGATGGGGGCGAGCAGCGGCTCTTCTTTTTGGGGGGCGGGCAGGTCGTGCGCATATTTGAGCGAGACGAGCTGGAGCGGCAGCCAGAGCGGCTTCTTTTGGGTAAGCGAGAACCCGCGCGTCCAGGCGAACGGAGTGTCTTTTGTAAAAGAAAGGTGAAAACGCGGGTGGCCCTTTCTCCTTTGCTCATCGCTGAAACCGGCGAAAGAAAAAATGTCGAGCGCGGCGTCCCCCAATGCGCCGAAAGACGACCGTTTGAGCGTTTTCTGCGCGGGAACGGTATTGAGCGCCCACCGTTCAACCGCTTCTCCGAGTGCGGGCAAAAACGTTTTATTCCGGTCAAAAATATCAAGTCCGGCGCCGGAATATCCGAGTTGTTTTTCCTCCGCGCCGCTGATGTCAATGTGCGTTATGAATCCGCGCGGTTCGTCGGGATACCCGTATTTTTGGAATCGAAACGATGTTGCGATGCCGGAGGCCTTGAGCGTTCTGAACCGTTCTTCAAAACGCCATCGGTCGGGGGCGTCGCGGTCAAAATGCGGCGGCACGACGACGCCGAGACGAACACCGAAGGTCCGCTCAAGCATTCCGACTATGCGGCCGAAAAGAGACAGCGCGTACCGCGGGAAACGACTGCCGACAAGAACCGAAAGCGACTCGGCGTCATGCGGCGAAAGAAGAAAAGACAAAAAGCGCAGCATGATATTTTACGCGCCGACGGCAACGGCATAGACGACCGACTCCTCTTCGGGGTCAAGATTGAAAATATCTTCAAGCGCGCCGTCTTTCGTGCCGCCCAAGGCGCAACACCTAAGACCAAGAGCTTGGCTCACGAGGTAAATGTTCTGGCCGATGTGTCCTGCTTCAAGGAGAATATAGCGGTAGCCGCGTTCACCGTACTTCATTTGTGTGCGGGCGAAAATCGCCGTCAAAACAAGGACTGCGGAGGCGTCTTTCACCCACGAGTAGGAGAACAGAGAGTCGGCGTCGGCGGACGAAAAAGAGCGCTTCCAAAGCGTCTCAAGCGCATGCTGTTTTACGTTGTAGTGATAGAGCCCCGCCGGTACGGCGTCGTTTCCATGGAGAACGACCGCGTATGCTTCAATCGGGAATCGGGAGCCGCCGGAAGGTTCCGCGCGATGGCGTTCGTCCCGCGTGGTGCCGCACGAGAACTTGAAAAGAGACGAGTACTGCTCTGCGGTAAGCGACGAGGCGGTGAAATCTCGTCGGGACGCGCGGTTTATGATCGTTTGCCGCAGGTCAGCCGCGAGGCGCGGCTCGGGGAGCGGAACTTTCGGCAGCCGCGGGTATTCTTTATAAAAAATCGTGCGCCATGCGGGCGGCCATTTTGAGGGGTCGGCGGGAATGGGGGGATGCCCGCGCCCGCGGTCTTTGCTTGCTTCGTGGAATAATTTTGAAAACTCCATCTCCATGGCCGGATTGTAACACGGGCATGCAAAATTGTTCAACACCCGATGTTGAACAATTATTCAACGACTGCTTTAATGCGCCGTATCCCCGCGGCAACCGCCTCTTCTTTGGTTATTTTGAAAATTCCTTTGATATCCGCCGTATTTTCCACATGCGGGCCGCCGCAAAACTCACGGCTATAGACACCGGTCTTTTCATCCCCTATTTGATACACCTTCACTCTCTCGCCGTAATTTTCTTCAAAGAGCCCGATGGCTCCTCTTGACCGCGCTTCGTCCTGCGTCATTTCGCTCCATGATACGGGAAGTCCCGCGCGTATTTTTTCGTTCACAATTCGCTCAATCTTCGCGATTTCTTCCGCCGTCATTTTTTTTGTATGCGAGAAGTCAAAACGCAGTCGCTCCGGATTAATGTTTGAGCCCTTCTGGAATACATGGGTTCCGAGCACGTCCCGAAGCGCCTGGTGAAGAAGATGCGTCGCGGTGTGATATTCCAGCTCCTTACTCCCATGTCCGGCGAGCCCGCCCTTGAACTTCTGCTCCGCACCGATGCGGGAGGTTTCTTGGTGTTTTCTGAATTCCTCGCGAAATCCCGCTACGTCAACCGCGACTCCGCGCTCGCGCGCAAGCTCGTCCGTCATCTCTACCGGAAAGCCGTACGTTTGGTATAGATCAAATGCCGCCAAGCCGGAAATGTCGCCGGTTGCCCGTTTTTCAAACTCCTTCATCCCGCGCGCGAGTGTTGCGCGGAACTTGCTTTCTTCGCGTTCTATTTCTTCGCGAATGAGCGACCGTCTGTCGATAATGTTTGAATAAAGCGTGCCATATTGCTCAATAACAACATCAGCAAGCGCGGCGCATTCGCCCGTCTTGAACCCGATTCCTTCTCCATACCTGACCGCGCGGCGAATAAGGCGGCGGAGGATATACCCGCGATCGGTGTTGGACGGCGCGACGCCGTCGGCGATAAGAAACACCGCCGCACGCGTATGGTCCGCGATCACGCGTTTTGATTTCTCATCCGCCCGCGCCGCGCGGGCGGTAATCGCATCCATAAGCGGCCGGAAGAGGTCCGTTTCAAAAACATTTGAAACGCCCTGCATAACCGCCGCCGTTCGCTCAAGCCCAGCGCCGGTGTCAACGTTTTTTTGTTTCAATTTTCCGATAACCTTCCCGTCTTTTTTTTCATATTCCATGAAAACGTCGTTCCACACCTCAACCACTTTTTGTTCGTTGTCCGCTTTTTTGAACTCGTCAAACGACACGTCGCCGAGGCCGTCCGGCGTAAGGTCATAAAACATCTCGGAATCGGGGCCCGAGGGGCCGTTGTCTCCCGGGCTCCACCAGTTATCGTCTTTTCCTTGGAAATAAATGCGGTGCGCGGGAATGCCAAGCGACCGCCAGATGCGCGCCGATTCTTCGTCTTTTGGCGCATCGGCGTCCCCCGCAAAACAGGTGATATAGAGCCGCTTCGGGTCAAGGCCGAGGCCCTCGTCCTTTGAGGTCAGGAACTCATAACTCCACCTAATGGCGTCTTCTTTAAAGTAACTCGCCTCGCCGATGCCGTCGGGCGAAGCGGGATCGCCCAAAGACCAGTTGCCGAGCATTTCAAAAAAAGTGAGGTGCGTGCTGTCGCCCACTTCTTCAATATCGGTCGTCCGCACGCATTTCTGCACATCCGCTATACGCCTTCCCGCCGGATGTGGTTCGCCCAGAAGATACGGCACCAGGGGTTGCATGCCTGCGGTCGTAAAAAGCACCGAAGGGTCGTTCTCGGGGACAAGCGGAGCGGATGGAATGATCGCGTGTCCGCGTTTTTTGAAAAACTCTAAAAACCGTTTGCGTATTTCATCCGATTGCATGAACGTATTATACATTTTTCATGCTTATAAACAAAGCGCATTGGTGGACGTTGATAGTGGACTAAATGTGGGTGTGGGCCAAATGTGGACGTTGGTTAAATGTAGACGTAGACACGGTTTCCGTATGGTCATTGTAAACATGGCTATTGCAAACATGGTCATTGCAAATATTGCCGAATGTTTGTTTAAACTTTCTCCCATGGGAGAAAGTTTAAACAAACTACGCTTTGCTTTTATCCGCTTTTTTACAATTTGTAGTACTTTTTTATTTCACCGTCGTCACCGAGGTCGTCGGTATAAATAATGCGCAAATGATCGTCCGCGATGTTGAAATGATTTTTGACGAAAAGGACTTCATCCTCGCAATCAAACGGATGGACCCACACGCTCTTTTGAAGCTGATAAAAATCAAGAACATGCAACTGCTCACGGAGCGCCGCGCGCTTCCAATGGTCGCTCGTGGGGATGTCAAAAAACACAATACGCCAAATGCCGTCCCATTTCTTCGGACGCTTTACAGAAAGCTCCTGGAGTTTATAGTACGCAACCTTCTTTTTCCCTTCGCGGGTAAGCGACAGATGATACCCGTCTCGCTTTTTTTCTATCCTGATGTATCCCCGCCGTTTCAGATACTGTACGCGATTATTAAAATCCCGTTTTTTTATTTTCTGTTGAGCTGTGTATGCCGCGGCAAACGACCCAACAAGTATGGGGGAAAGAGCGCCCAACGCGACAATACCTGCTGCAGAAATAGCAAAAAGCATCTTCGGGGTTATGGATATGTTTCTTTTCCGCCGCGGAATCATTTTGCGGCGAGATATCTTTTCGTTTCCCGATTTGTTTAAACTTTCTCCCATGGGATGAAAAATAAACAAATGAAGCGTAAATATTTGTTACTAGCGGCTGATAATAGTTGCCGGTAATAGCTGCTGGCGTTATTTTCTTCCTTGCGCTTTTTTCACCGCGTCTTTGACGGCAGAAACCCCCATACCGTAGTGCTCTATGAGCTCGTTCGGCTCGCCGGACTGGCCGAATCGGTCGCGGACGCCTACGAATTCCATCGGCACCGGATATTCCTCCGCCAAAATTTCCGCAACAGCCGAACCCATGCCGCAGGCGACTTGATGCTCCTCTACGGTGACCAGCGCGCCTGTTTTTTTCGCGGCGGCAATGACCGCTCCCCTGTCCATCGGCTTTATGGTGTGGTTGTTCAAAACGTCAACAGAAATTCCTTCACTTTCAAGCTCTTTCGCCGCGAGAAGCGCATTGTGAAGGAGCGGACCGCACGCGATAATCGTTACTTCCGGTTTTTCGCCTTCCCAAACATAATACGCCTTGCCGATTTCAAACGGCGTATCTTTCGTGGTGAAAAGCGGCGTCTTCTCGCGCGCGAATCGGAGATACGTCGGCTTCCCGTTAAACGCCGCTGCATAGGTCGCTTTCCGCGCCTCCTCTGCATCGCAGGGATAGACAACGACTATGTTGGGCTGAACGCGCATCAAAGCCATGTCCTCAAGCGCCTGGTGCGTCGCGCCATCGGGGCCCACCGAGACCCCCGCGTGCATGCCGCAGATCTTGACCGGCAGATTATTCAAAGAAATTGTTGTGCGGATCTGCTCGTTGTTTCGCCCGGGAGAAAAAACGGCGTATGAGGAAATGAACGGGATCTTGCCATAGTTCGCGAGGCCGGAACCCACGGTTGCGAGATTCTGCTCCGCAACGCCAAGCTCAATGTAGCGCGCCGGGAACTTCTCCCTAAACCAGTGGGAGCGAGTTGATTCCGCGAGGTCGGCGCACAGCACCACCACCTTCTCGTCCTTCTCTCCCGCCTCCACGACACCCTTCCCATATCCATCCCTCGTCGGCGCCTGCCCGACGTTTCCAAGGTCAAAGATATTTTCTGCCAGTTGTGCATTGGGAGATATCATGAAAATTATTGGTGCTCGCTCTTTATCTTCCCGCCGAGCGTACGGAGTTCCGCCAAAAACTTCTCCGCCTCTTCGGGCTTCGGCGGCTTCCCGTGCCAGTTATAGTCAAACTCTATTTCCTTTACGCCTTTTCCCGGAATAGTATGAGCAATGATGATGGTCGGTTTTTCGTAGATCGCTTTCGCCTCCTCCACCGCGTCCGTGAACTCGCGGATGTTATTGCCGTCAATCTCCAAAACGTGCCAGTTGAACGCCTCGTACTTTGCGCGGAGCGACTCAAGGGGCATGACGTTCTCCGTCATGCCGTTGATCTGGATGTTGTTGCGGTCCATGATGGCGGTGAGATTGCTGAGCTTGTTGTTCGCCGCGAACATCGCCGACTCCCACGTGTTCCCCGCGTCCTGCTCGCCGTCCGACATTATGCAATAGACGCGGAACTTCTTTCCGTCCATCTTCGCGCCGTATGCGTATCCCGCCGCTTGCCCCAAGCCGGAACCCAAAGGGCCGGAGGTGGTCTCTATCGAGGGCAGACGCTCGCGCTCCGGATGTCCCTGGAGGGGCGAGCCGAAGTGCCGCAAGGTTTTCAAATCCTCCATCGGAAAATAGCCGGCGTGCGCCATCGCGGCGTAGCGGACCGGCGAGATGTGCCCGTTTGAGAGGATGAGCCGGTCGCGCTCTTCCCACAGCGGATTTTTGGGATCGTGGGAAAGGACGTGGAAATAGAGCGCGGTAAAAATGTCCGCCATCCCCAAGGGGCCGGCGGTGTGCCCGGAGCCCGCAGCGACGAGCGACTCTATCACGCTCTGGCGGACCGCGTTCGCTCTTTCTTCCAGCTCTTTTAATTTGTCGTCGTGTAGGTGTGCCACGATTTAAATGCGCAAATGTTTAAACTTCTCTATGGCTTTCTTCGGATCATCGCTTTTCCAGATCGCCGAGCCAACCACGAGCCGATTCGCGCCCGCTTCAACAAGGCGCGGCGCGTTCTCAAGAGAAACACCGCCGTCAACACTTATTGTAATCTTTGGATACATTTGCCGCAAATCACGAACCTTCCCGATAACGCGTTCATCAAGCGGTTGGCCTTGGTAACCTATCTTCTCAATTCCCATACATTGTATGCAGCGGATACGCTCCGCATACGGATAGAGAACTTCGTTGGGCGTTGCAATACCCAAGGCGAGACTGAGCTCCACGGGAGAAAGAGAATCCCCGTCCTTGCCTCCGCGCGCCTCCCGCGTGGTACGCGCGCCGTACAAATCAACAATATCATCAAGCATGACGGTGCTTTCAACGTGCACGATCAAACGCAAAGCGCCGTTCCCCGCCCATCCCGCCAGATCGTCTTCGGGGTTGTGGATCATCAGATCAATCTCATAGTCAAAATCCTCCCAAAACGGCAGCGGCGCTTCTCCGGAACGCAAGCGCTCCTGCCCGTTTTGCCTTCCGCTTTCGTATGGCCAGCTCGTATCGGGTGCAAAAACGCCGTCCATGACGTCAAGTTGGACGGTGCGAAGGGTGCCGCGAACGCATGCGGCTTTGCGTTCTATCTCGGAAAAATCTCTTTCAAGAAATGCGGGAATGATTTCCATAGAGGTTGCAAAAACATGATCCTCTGACCGTTCATTGTGAGGGATCTATTTTTGCGATTCTTCGCTTGTGCCGTTCTTCTTCCGAAAACGACGTTTCAAGAAAAATGCGTACTGCGGTCTCCGCCTCCTCGCGGCTCACGAAGCGAGCCGCGAGCGAAAGGACATTGGCGTTGTTGTGCTCGCGCGCCAAACGGATCCCCTCATACGGGTCGCCGCTTTTTCTCCCTTCAATGTCAACCGCATCCTTTGCGGTCGCCGGCCCATAGAAAACCGCCGCGCGGACACCGCGAAACCGGTTCGCGGCAATCGCCTCTCCCTGCCCTCCTCCGCCCATAACAAACCCGCGCGCGTTCTCAGGGTCGCGCGAAACTTCCTCGGCGACAAGTTTGATGAAATCGGGATAATCGTCTGCGGGGTCAAACGCAAGCGGCCCCTTATCAAGAACATCATCATACCCAAGTCCTTTCACAAAAGAAATGAGTTTGTCCTTGAGTTCAAATCCGGCATGGTCAGACGCGAAGAATATTTTCATAGTCATTAGTCCTTAGTTTATAAATGACTATCAACGAGATATTTTCCGCTTTTTGCCACATGTTCAATCAATGAATATGCATACCCCATCTCGTTGTCGTACCATGCGAGCACTTTAACGAGGTCGCCGCCGACAACGCGGGTCATCGCGAGATCGGCGATTGACGCATACGGACTGCCAATGATATCGGACGAAACAAGCGGCTCGTCGGTCACGGAAAAAACGCGTTTCCACCGCTCCGTTCCCGCCGCTTGGCGAAAAATTCCGTTGACTTCGTCCGCCGTCGTCATGCGCTTCATGACGCAGGTGATGTCGGCGATGGAACCGTTCACCACCGGCACGCGAAGCGCCACGCCGTCAAACTTGCCGGCAAGCTCCGCAATGGCGCGCGTCGTCGCCTCTGCCGCGCCTGTTGACGACGGCGCGATATTCGCCGCCGCTGCGCGGCCGCGGCGGAGGTCTTTGCCGCTTGAGGGCCCGTCAACAAGATTTTGCGATGCGGTATAGCCGTGCGCGGTGTTGATGATCGCCTTCTCAATGCCGATCTCCTCGTGAAGGATCGCAAGAACGGGGCTTCCTGCGTTCGTCGTGCATGACGCGTTTGAAGATATGTCGCATGTTTTGAGGCGTTCTTCGTTGACGCCCATCAGGACCGTCGCGCCGTTGATGCCGATGGGCTCGTCCTTTACCGGAGCGGTTATCACGACTCTTTTTGCACCGGCGCGAAGGTGCGCTTTTGATTTTTCGTAACTGTCAAAAACGCCGGTCGCCTCAACAACGATGTCAACGCCGAGCTGCCGCCACGGCAACAATGCCGGATCTTTTTGATTGAAAACGGGCACTTTTTTCTCGGCGCCGCCGCGTTCGTTCACCACGAGCGCCGCGCGGTCGGCATCTTGTGCCGCGCGCACGTCAAAGGGCGCGCGGCCGTACACCGTATCGTATTTCAAAAGATAGGCGAGATTTTCAATGCCGCCGAGGTCGTTCACGGCGACGAACTCGAACTCCGGGTGCGCGAGCGCAATGCGAAAAAAAATGCGCCCAATACGGCCGAAACCGTTGATCGCCACGCGTATTTTAGTCATGTCTCAATTATAGCGCCGCGCGGCGAACAAAAAAACAGCCCTATCCACAAGGCAAGGTTTCTCATGCTCGGGCGCCGCATCAAGAGAGAAACCGCTTGAACAGTTTCGCAAGCACGGCGGGGTTTGCCGCGCCCTTCGTCGCCCGCATCCCCTGCCCGACAAAAAATTGGAGCACCTTTTCGTTCCCCTTTTTGTAATCATCGGCAACCGCAGCATTTTCCGCAATGATTTTTTTGACTGTCCCTTCAAGCTCCGCCTCGTCGCTTTTTTGGAACAAACCGCGCTCTCGCGCAATTTCACGCGGATCCCCGCCGTCCGAGACCATTAGAACGAGAAGGTCTTTCGCGGTGCGGGAAGTGATCTCGTTTGCCGCGGTCATCTTAATGAGTTCCGCAAAGTGGTGAGTGGACATTCGTATTTTTCCTATGTCAGTTATCGGGTGGTCATCGTCCCACCGCATCAGACCGATGACATCAGAAACCAAATAGTTAAATGCGAGTTTTATCTTTCTTTGGTCGCGCCCGAGTTCTTGGGCGGTGTTTTCAAAATATTCCCCCAGCGTTCGGTTCGTGACGAGGATCTCCGCATCCTTGTCTTGTATGCCGAAATCAGCGCGGTACCGCGCGCGCCGTTCCCGCGGCAACTCGGGCAGATCTTGGCGAAGCGCTTCGTGCGAAAACTCCGGCAGTTCGCTTAACCGAAGCTTCGGCAGGTCGGGGTCGGGAAAATACCGATAATCGTGCGACTCTTCTTTTGTGCGTTGGGAAAAGGTCTCTTGCTTGTTTTCATCCCACCCGCGCGTTTCCTGCGCCACCGGCTCTCCCTTTTCCAAAAGTTTCTTTTGCCGCCCTATTTCATACGCGATTGCCCGCTCCACGGCACGGAATGAGTTGAGGTTTTTTACTTCAACCTTTACGCCCAATCTTCCGCCGTATTTTGTGCCCGCGCGGCTCGGGTCTCGAAAAATAAAAGCGCGCAGAAATTCCCGAAAATTTTTGGCTTGCGGCACTATTGAAACATTCGCCTCAACGCGCATCTCTCCCTTTTCCATATTCGCATCGCTTGCGCCGAGATATTGCAGCAGAAGTTGCAATTCCTTCGCAAAACGGCTCGCCTCCTCCGCGCTTTTGATTGCGGGCTCCGTCACCAGTTCCATCAAAGGCACTCCCGCGCGGTTAAAGTCAATCAAACTGTAGGTATCCTTATGGAAACTTTTTGCCGTGTCTTCTTCAAGATGCACACGCGTTAAGGGAATACCGGCAAGCTTGCCTCCTTTCACGAGCGGGTATTTGTATTGGCTGATCTGATACCCCTTCGGAATATCGGGGTAAAAATAGTTTTTGCGATCAAACTCCGTGAAGTCGGCGATTTTTCCATCAACGGCAACGCCCACCCTTACAACGTGCCTCACCGCCTCTTTGTTGATGACGGGAAGGGTTCCCGGATGCCCCATGCAGACGGGACACACATTCACATTCGGCCTTGTTTCATCAGGGTCGTTCTTGGAATCGCAGAACATCTTTGTCCGCGTTTTGAGTTCGGCGTGGATTTCAAGACCGATGGTGGGCCTGTATTCCATTCCTCAATCTTACCTCATAAATCATAAATCTTCCATTGTTAGCGATGTCGGGCGAGAGAAATGAGGGGACCTGCTTTCGCATTTTCAAGCCGACCCGCCCCCAATGCCAAAATAACAAATGTTTATTTTTCATCCCATGGGAGAAAGTTTAAACAAATGTAATTGGTACACATGTACACATTTGGTACACATACAAAATACGGCCGGCTGGGGAGCTGACGTGGGTTTAATACCGCGCGGCGTGCCTGCGGAACTTTTATTTCACCGTCACCGATTTCGCGAGATTGCGGGGCTTGTCGGGGTCGTGCCCGCGGGCAAGCGCGCAATAATACGCGATGAGCTGCGCGGCGATAATGCTCGCAACGGGAGAAAGAAGAGCTGTTTTCGGAAGAGCAACATATTCGTCAAACGATTCGCTCCGTTCCGTAGAAATGCCGATGATCTGCGCTCCGCGCGCTTTGAGTTCCGCGATGCTGGAAAGCGCATCGTTCCGCATGTCGCCCTCGGGCACGAACGCCACGCACGGCGTTCCTTTTTCAATAAGCGCGATGGTGCCGTGCTTCAGTTCCGCGGCGGCAAGTCCCTCCGCGTGAATATACGAGACCTCTTTTATTTTAAGCGCCGCCTCAAGCGCGACAGGAAAGTGTTCCGCTTTGCCGATAAGATACAAGTGCTCGCTTTTGGCGATGCGGCGCGCGATCGGCTGTATTGTTTCCGCGACGTTCTCGGTGAGCCATCGGCCGATGCGCCGGATATCGCGCGCGAGCTCGCGCGCGCCTTCTTCACGCCGCATCGCCGCGGCGAATGCGAGCAGATAGAGCGCCGCGATCTGGCCCGTCGCCGCCTTGGTTGACGCAACCGCGATCTCCGGCCCCGCATCAATGGGGAAAAAAAGGTCGGACGCGCGTTCAACGGATGACCCGCGGGCGTTGAGTATTGAAATGATGCGCGCGCCCTTTTGCCGTGCGGCTTTGACCGCTTCCAGCACGTCGGCGGTTTCCCCGCTTTGCGTGATGGGAATAACGACGCTTTCGTCCGTCACAAAGGGCAATTCTCTACGGAACTCGGACGCATACACAAACCGCGCATTCTTTCCCGCGTGAGCGGAAAAAATATACTCTCCCAAAATGCCGACATGCCCGGCGGTGCCGCATCCCACAAAAACGACATGCGAAGATTTCCTGATGGCGCGCGCCGCGCGCGAGAGCGCCGCTTCGTCTTGCCGCAGGACGCGAACGAGCGACTCTTTTTGTTCCATAATTTCCTTCAGCATGAAATGCTTCCACCCCGCTTTCGTCGCCGCCTCTTTGTTCCACGGGCTTGTGATGGTTTTTTTTCTCACCCGCACGCCACTCATAAAATTGCCGAACGATACGCCGTCCGGTGATACCCTTGCCCATTCCCCGTCTTCAACAAAATAGAGCTTCCGCGTATATGAAAGAAAAGCCGGAATGTCCGAAGCGATAAAGTATTCGCCGTCTCCTTTGCCGATAACCAAGGGCGAACCGTTGCGCGCGGCGAGCGCATAATCGGCGCCCGCTTCTTGAACAACGAAAGCGAAACGGCCAGAAAGCCTGCGGCAGGTGCGCAGAAAGGCGTTTTCAAGAGAAAGCCCGCCCCGCATATACATATCAAGGAGATGCGGAATGACTTCCGTATCCGTCTCCGAACGGAAAAGGCCGCTTCCGAGCTTGCGCGCAAGTTCGCGCTTCAGTTCAAGATAGTTCTCAACAATGCCGTTGTGCACAACGGCGATCGTCCGCGCTTGATTAAAATGCGGATGAGCGTTTTTTTCCGTAACGCCTCCGTGCGTCGCCCACCGCGTGTGGCCAAGGGACGATTGCCCCGCGATACCGGCAAAATCAGCGTCGGCAACGGCGGAGATCTTTCCCACCGCTTTTTTGCAATAAAAACCGTGTTCAGTCCGCACCGCAATTCCCCAACTGTCATAGCCGCGGTACTCCAGGTCTTTTAAGCCGCGCAGCGTTTTGAGCGCCGCGTGATTGTCACTTCCGATATAACCAAATATGCCGCACATGATAAATCTTTAAGGCGTGGCGACGGCCGGACAAAGAGAAAGGCGGAATCGCTTTCGCCGTGCCCGGGCTCCCTGTTTTTCTAAAAATACACCTGCGACGCAAAAATACTCAACCCGAGAAGCACGACGACCACAACAAGTATAACCTCGCTCATATGCGTAGTGTTGTGTGGCGAGAAATTAGGATATCCGGTCGACCAATTGCGCGCCGAGCCATTGTATGAGTGTGACGACGGCGGCGCCGATAATGGCGGCAAAAAACCCTTCAACGGCAAACCCTTTTACAAAAGTCCCCAAAAGCCAGAACAAAAACCCGTTAATGACGAGAGTAAAAAGCCCGAGAGTTACCACGGTGACCGGAAGGGTCAGAACGATTAAAATCGGGCGTACAAGCGTGTTCAGGACGCCCCAGAGCAACGCGAGAATAAGGGCCGTATATGCACTTGCCACATCAATGCCCGGAACAATATATGCCGCCGCGAGAAACGCGAGCGCGGCGATAAACCATTTTGCGATAAGCGAACCCATAGACAGAGAAGTATACCACACCTGCTCTTTAGAAAAACGCCCGTGTTACGGTGGGCGTTATGGAGCATTAGCGCCTGTCATCCTGACATGAGCACATATCGCAAGAACATCCCTCGCGGTCGCATGAACATGCTTCGTCCGTCCCGGAATCGGATTTCTTGCGCGGAATCTTTTTACCGCAGCGCGAACAATGAATGAACTCCTTGCCGCCGTTGCATATGCAACGGTCATCATCGCACCGGCGATCTTCCATACCCCGCGGCATGGCACCGCTCCCTTGCTTCGTTTCCGGCTATTAAAACAAGAAAAATAACTGCGGCGTTGCACGCGCGCACTTGTCTTCGTTGTATTCGTGTGACGCAATGCGGTGTTCGTTACAACCAGCGCGCCACTTTTTTGAGCACCGTATCAAAACCGGGGAGAAGTTTAAAATGTCCTGCTTCATTCGGACGTATCCAGCGATATTCCGCCGCTTCCCAGTCAAGCCGGATTTTGTCGGTCGCCGCCTCAACTAAAACGGGGTGGACGATCCATGTTTTTTTGTACTTTGGCGCATTCTGATGGAATATCGCGCCCACGCGCACCTTTTTAATCGCTTTTGCGGGAATACCAAGCTCCTCCCGCACCTCATCCCGCGCCTTTTGTTCAAGCGTCCGCTTGTCGTCCAAAAAACCGGATATGCCGTTCCAATAGCCGGGGTATAGACGAAGTGCGGCGCTTCGTTTTACGATCAAAATCTTGTCCTTGTGCTTCACGACGCAGTTGATAACCGGCGCCCAGCGGGCGTTCGTGAAATCAATCTGGCCGCGTTTTGGCTTAAAAATAATTTTTTTCATCT